>CAWUTY010000072.1:0-4182 GCA_963925575.1 Candidatus Nanopelagicaceae bacterium | reverse complement strand
CAATGTTCTTTGACTTCGGTGCAGGCGAAATCCTTGGTCTGGCTCTATTGGCAATAATTTTAGTAGGACCCGACCGCTTGCCCCACTTGGCGGTAGATGCAGCAAAGTTAATTAAGAAAATACGCACGATGTCACAAACTGCCACATCTGAATTACGCAAGAACCTTGGGCCAGGATTTGAAGATTTACAACCATCAGATTTGCACCCAAAGAAATTTATTAAGAAGCAGATAGCAAACGCGCTCGATGAAGATGACGAAGAAAAGCCAAAATTCAAAGCAAAGTTAGATCCTGATTTACTATGACAACAATCGAGTTAATTAACGCTGCACTCGCCACCGTTTCAGACCCTGAGCTCCATCGACCACTACCAGAACTAGGCATGGTTGAATCAGTAGCGGTAAATGGCGCTGTCGCAGAACTGAAAATATTGCTGACAATTTCTGGTTGTCCCATGCAGGATCGACTTCGCTCAGATATAACTGCAGCGGTTATCCAAGTTGCTGCAATCGATGAGGTAACTATTGTCTTCGGCGTAATGTCAGAGGAACAACGAAATAATGTGAAAAAACTCTTGCGCGGTGGACGTGAAAAATTTATTCCCTTTGCGCAGCCTGATTCGCTAACCCGCGTTCTTGGTATCGCATCTGGCAAGGGTGGCGTTGGAAAATCATCACTAACTGCTAACTTGGCTATTTCTGCGGCGCTTCGTGGCCTGCGAGTTGGAATTCTTGATGCCGATGTCTACGGACACTCAATTCCACGTTTAATGAACTTGATGGGACAGCGCCCAACTGCGATTGATCAGATGTTTATTCCACTTGAGTCATACGGCGTAAAAGTTGTTTCCATGGAGATGTTTAAACCTGAACGCGCAGATGCGGTGGCCTATCGTGGCCCGTTGCTGCACCGAGTTCTAGAGCAACTCTTATCTGATGCTTATTGGGGCGATCTTGATCTGCTTTTAATCGATTTACCGCCAGGTACTGGAGATCTTGCAATTTCCTTAGGCCAACTAATTCCAACTTCAGAAATTTTAGTCGTCACGACGCCGCAGATCGCTGCTGCAGAAGTTGCCGAACGCGCCGGGCGAATTGCACATCAGATTCATCAGCGCGTAGTCGGCGTTATTGAAAATATGTCAGCATTTCCTTGCCCACATTGCAGCGATGAAGTTTCCTTATTCGGAGAGGGTGGGGGAGAAGAAACTGCGGCGCGCTTATCAATTCTAGTCGGCAGCGAAGTTCCGCTCCTGGGCAAAGTTCCTTTTAGTACTCAGTTGCGAACGGGCGGCGATGATGGAAACCCTATTGTCATTGCGCATCCTGATTCACCGAGCGCTCTAGCAATTTCAGCGATTTCAGAGAAACTTATGGTTCGCAGCAACTCGTTACTTGGAGTCAGGCTCGGGCTTAGTACTTAAATCTTTTAGCAAGTCTTCTAATTCGCTGCGGATAAAATCTCTGGTTGCCATTTCGCCGAGTGCAATACGCAAGCTGGCAAGTTCGCGAGTAAGGTATTCAGTATCAGCAATTGAGCGAGCGTTCTGCGCGCGATCTTCATTGAGCGAAATGCGATCCCGGTCGGCTTGGCGATTCTGGGCCAGCAAAATTAGTGGTGCAGCATAAGATGCTTGCAGCGACAAGATTAAAGTCAAAAAGATAAATGGAAAGTCGTCAAAACGTAAGTCGCGTGGTGCAAGTGAATTCCAGGCCACCCATGACATAACAAATACCGTCATATAAACCAAGAAGCGAGCAGTACCTAAAAAGCGAGCAAAGCGCTCTGATAAGCGCCCGAAAACCTCTGGGTCATAATTTGGGCGCAGTGATCGACGAGATTCGCGCGGGGTGTCTAGTCCGCTGTTACGGGATGTGATTGCACGTGCCATTAGCGCGCCTCCTCTTCCATCGATTTATCTAATTCAATATCTTCGGGATCAACTTCTGTTCCTGCAACATCACCAAGATTAAGTATTGGGCCAGTACCGCGAGTTGAATCACGGTGCTCCAAGCGCCAGTTTTCGGGCAAAAGGTGATCAAGTACGTCATCGACTGTGATGGCGCCCAATAGTCGATCATTAGCATCGACTACCGGAACAGATAACAAGTTATAACTGGCCAAGTATGAAGAAACTTCATGCAGGGATGCGTTGGGATTTAACCCCTGAGTATCGGTATCAACGATAGATCCGAGCAGCGTTGAAGGTGGCTCGCGCAGCAGTCTTTGATAATGAACCATGCCGATGTAGCGCCCAGTGGGAGTCTCAAGTGGTTGGCGACATACAAATACTTGCGAGGCTAGCGCGGGAGAGACTTCACTGGCGCGAACGCTAGCCAAAGCATCTGCAACTGAATTGTCAGCGCTCATAACAATTGGCTCAGTCGTCATCATTCCGCCTGCAGAGTAATCTTCATAAGTCATCAAGCGCAGAACATCTTCAGCATCTTCTGGCTCCATGAGTTCAATCAGCGCTTGCGCACGTTCTTCTCCAACTTCGCGAAGTAAATCTGCGGCATCATCCGGATCCATTTCACCCAAGACATCTGCAGCACGTTCGCCTTCGAGTTCGGCCAGAAGTGCAACGCGTTCGACTTCATCCATTTCTTGCAGAACATCTGCCAAACGTTCGTCATCAAGGGCTCTCGCAACTTCAACACGACGCTTCGGCGCTAAATCTTGAATAACTGCAGCTAAATCGGCAGCGCGCAGGTTGCTGATGGTGGCAAGTAAATTGGTGACGCCTTGGTTGTGCTCAGGCAGAGTAAAGCCAGTTACTTCCTCCCATGCAACAGTTGAAGTTGCACCTTTACGGCGCAGTCCACTGCCCTTTTTCATAATATGAACCCGGTTAATAAACCAATCACCAGTGCGGTTTTGTTCCATACCCATATCTTCGACAACTACAGATTCGTTATTTTCGTTTAAAGTAATCGAGCGATCGAGTAACTCACCGAGTACTAACAATTCACCAGCACGAGACTCAAAGCGGCGCATATTTACCAGACCGGTAATTACTACTGCACCTGATTCGATAGATGTAACTCGAGTAATTGGTACAAAAACTCTGCGGCGCAAAGGAACTTCAACGACGAGGCCAAGGATGCGAGGTGGCTGATTATTGGAACGCAAAGTCGCGACAGTATCGCGCACCTTTCCAACTGGATCTCCATTTGGATCAAAGACTGCCGTGCCTGCCAAGCGTGCAATAAAGACGCGATTTATTGTGTTGCCACTCATTTTTTCACCTCCCTTCATTGGCTAAGGGTATCGGCTACGGTTACTGTCATGTCGCAGCCTTTAAACCGTGATAACCACACACAAATACCTGCGCGCCCAGATTTAATTCGCTTAGGAATTGGAATTATTGGGATCGGCACATCTGGACCGCTGATTGCAATGAGTTCAATGCCAGTGCTCTCACTGATTTTCTGGCGAAATTTCGGCGCAGCGCTGATGACCGCACCATTTGCGCTACGACATCGCATCGATCGAACTGGCGCAAAATGGGCGATTCTGGCCGGCGTAGTCTTAGCGCTACATTTCTATGGTTTCTTCCTTGCGATGCGCATGACAACAGTCGCCGCCGGCACCGCCCTCGTTGCACTTCAGCCAATCTTTGCCGCACTCTTTCTTAAATTATCAGGTGGCCATATTCCATCTCGTGCTTGGTTGGGAATGTTTGTATCCTTCGGCGGCGTTCTATTAATTTCTGGAATTGATTTACAAATTTCACTGCGCGCTTTTCTTGGGGACCTAGCAGCGATTATCTCTGCCGCCCTTTCTGCCTTATACATACTGATTGGAGCTCGGGCACAAAGAACGATAGAAACAGCCACATACACATCTATCTGCTATTTCTTCTGCGCCATTACCGCGCTCCCAATGGCGATAATTGCGGGTAACGAACTTCTGAATTTCAGTGCGCGTGAATGGTGGATCGTCTTGGGGCTAATTCTCGGTGCGCAATTTTTAGGTCACACCATGTTTAACTCCGTTCTCAAACGAGTTTCTCCGGCTGTTGTTTCTTTGATCGTATTCTTTGAAGTTCCAGTGAGTGCGATCTTAGCAATTTGGTGGTTGAATCAGCGCCCGCCGATTGGTGTTATACCCGGAATCATCTTAATCCTTTTTGGTTGTGCGCTCGTTGTGATGCGTACTAGGCCTACTCAAGCAGCACTT
>CAWUTY010000071.1:0-3660 GCA_963925575.1 Candidatus Nanopelagicaceae bacterium | reverse complement strand
CAAATGTTCCGATTAGCGCATCTGTAAGGACAACTCCGCGCACAATGTCATCGCTGAAACGTTCGCGGATAACTTCTCCGATTGGGCGTTCCATTAAATATTTCCAGGTATCACTCAAGCCAATTTCGCCATTTAATTGCTTGGCAGTTTTTAGTGGTTGCAGCATCGATGGTGCGATTCGTTCGGCAAGTACCGCAATTTCGCCATAGAACTTCTGCCACGCGCTACCTTCAGCGTCAGAGCCCGTTACATCTCGAAAATTTTGCGCAGTGCGATCATCCCAATTCTGAGATATCAGTAGTCCAGCATCTTGCACCGCTTTCGAATTTGGGGTGTAGGAAGCTATTGCGCGTTCTAGGGTTTTAAAGTTGATTCCAAGATCGCTAACTATTTGATCCGGTAGCAAAGAGACTAAGTATGAATAGCGCGAAAGTCTGGCTTCAAATTCTGGGAATGGTTTAACGCTGGTGGTTGCTCCCCCAAGTTCTTTTTCGGCCTCCAGAAGTACAACTTTCTTGCCGGCCTTTGCCAAGTAAGTTGCCGCAACTAGGCCGTTATGGCCACCGCCCACAACAATTGCATCGTACTTCTTATCAAGCGACATTTTTATTAAAGAACTCTTGCGATGCGTTCGATCGCTTCAGTGATGATTGCAGGGCTGGTAGCAAAGTTAAAACGGACATGCGACTTGCCGAGAGTGCCGTAAATATGGCCTGAGTTGAATGCGACTTTAGCTTTCTCTATCAGCACCGCCCCTGGGTCTTCGCCCAAATTCAACGCGCTCACGTCAAGCCAAGCAAGATATGAGCAGTGTGGCATTGCATATTTAACTGATGGGATGCGTGCAGAAATTAGGTTAGCAATTAGCTGGCGGTTTTCATCCAATATCTCTATCGCTTGATCCAGCCAAGGTTCACCTTTTTCAAATGCGGCAACTGTTGCAAACGCACCAAGTAAAGAAGCACGATAGTGCAACGCTGGTGGTAATTCATTTAACTTCTCATGCATTTTTTCAGATTGCGAAATGATAATTGCACATTTCAAGCCTGCGATATTCCAACCTTTGCTAGCGGCTGAAACTGCAATCCCAACATCTGCAGCCGCGTCGCCTAAAGATAGGAAAGGAATGAAAGGCTGTTCTTTATAAGTAAGCGGAGCATGAATCTCATCGGAGATAACAACAACGCCATATCGCTTTGCTAATTCGACAATACGTAAAAGATCTTCGCGGGTATAGACCTTTCCAAGGGGATTATGTGGGCTACAAAGTAGGTGCACGATAATGCCGCTTTGATAAGCCGCTTCTATTCCGGCCCAATCGTGGCTCCAGCCAATTTGGTCACTAGTTTCAGCACCAGTCTGGAAGGGAACATCCACCATTTCCACATGAGTCTCGCGCATCCAGGTATAGAAATTTTGATAGATCGGTGAACTAAATAAAACTTTATCTCCTGGCTTTGTAAAAACCCGGAGTAGTTCAACTATGGCAACTCCCACATCAGTTGCGGCACGAACATAAAGTGGATTAACTGACCAATTCCAACGACGCTTAGCAAATCCAGCAAATGATGTTCCAAGTTCTGGAATCGAACCTAGGTAACCAAGATCAGAAGTTTTAACCATGTCGAGCAAGACTTCGCGAATTGGATCTGCAACGGGAAAGTCCATTTCCGCTACTGGCAGCGGCAAGACATCGTGTGGGAAGCCGCGCCACTTTTCACTTCGGTGGGTCTGAAGTTCTGCAAGAGATGGGATGACTATCTGGCGCTCGCGCATAATGGTGAGTATGCCAGTTAAGCCTGAGTTAGCGATAGGCGGCGCGTTGGCTGTATCTTGTAATTTGTAATGGTCTACCCAATCTCAACAGGCGCTTTAGATCGTGAGGGTTGTGTGAAAACCGAAAAGGGTTCTTTAGTTACTGAAGACGCGATGCGCAATGCAGTCGCTGACTTATCGCAACGTGATCGCCGCTTAGCGGCCATCATCGCGGCGCATCCGTTGTGCACTGTCGGTCGCAATCCAAAACCAATCTCGCACTTTGAGGCTCTAGTTGAATCCGTGATCTCGCAGCAACTTGCGGTGAAGGCAGCAGACACGATTCATGCCCGTGTTGTAAAACTAGCTGGTGGAAAGATATCGCCAGCAAAAATCTTGCAAACTAATGAGCCGGCGATGCGTGAGGCCGGGGTATCTGGCGCCAAATTTAAGACTATTCAAGGATTAGCCGATGCTGCGCAAAGTAAGCGGATTGATATCAATAAATTACATAAAATTGAAAGTGATGAAGAGATATTTGAAAAATTAACTTCGCTCTGGGGAATCGGTCCCTGGACTGTAGATATGTTTATGATGTTTCAACTTGGCCGATTAGATATCTGGCCAACTGGCGATCTCGGTGTGCGCCGCGGATATGAAAAGATTTACAAGTTGAAAGAGGAAATTACCCCGAAAGCGTTGGATGGTAAGGGCGATAAATTTAAGCCTTACCGAAGTATCGTGGCTTGGTACTGCTGGAGAGCGCTCGAAAAGTAAATTGCTTACTTGGCTTCCAAGATCATCGAAACTGAGTTAATGCACCAGCGTTGATCGGTTGGTACGTCATAGCCTTCGCCCTCAAAAACATGGCCTAAATGTGAATCACATGATGCGCAACGAACTTCGGTTCGAACGCGTGGCGCCAGTGATCGATCTTCAATTAACGTAACGGCATCTGCAGCAGTTGGTGCGTAAAAGGAAGGCCAGCCACAACCAGAGTGAAACTTTGTGTCAGATCTAAATATTTCTGAGTTGCAAGCCTTGCAGCGATAGATGCCAACGGTTTCAGAATCGGTATATTCGCCAGTAAATGGGCGCTCGGTTGCTGAATTTCGCAGAACATCATAAGAAAGTGGATCGAGCTTTGCCTTTAGCGCCGCCTCGTCAATCTCAATTTTCTTAGCGCTCACTTTGCTGCCAACTTTGGGAAAGCGATACCGGTGCTGGAATGGCAGTCATAGCCATTTGGATTCTTCTCCAAATATCTTTGGTGATACTCCTCGGCTAAATAATAAGTAACGCCAGTACTATCTAGAATCTCTGAAACAATTTCTCCGATTCCAGAATCTGAGAGAGCGCGCTGATAGATATCACGTGAAGCGAGCGCTTCTGTCATCTGATCCTGTGAAGTCGTGTAAATCGAGCTGCGGTACTGGGTACCGATATCCCCACCTTGCGCATTTAACGAAGTCGGATCGTGCATCGTCCAAAATTCTTCCAATAAACGTTGGTAGGAAACTAAGTTGGGATCAAAATCCACTTTCACCATTTCGGCATGGCCGGTGCGGCCGGTGCAGACCGCTTCGTAACTTGGATTTGAAGTGTTACCACCCATATACCCCACACTGGTATCAATAACACCAGCCATCTTCCAGAAGCGACGCTCAGCACCCCAGAAGCAACCAGTTGCAAAGTATGCAGTTGATAAGTAGGTAGTTGGTATCGTCATAGCGCGCATTCTTTCAGGAGTTTGCAGATTGCGCTCTATTTAACTTTCAAGATTGGGTAACCTTCTCCTATACCTGCGCCCCCGTAGCTCAGGGGATAGAGCACCGCCCTCCGGAGGCGGGTGCACAGGTTCGATTCCTGTCGGGGGCACGCGATATAAATCACCAAAATTTTCTG
>CAWUTY010000070.1:0-5695 GCA_963925575.1 Candidatus Nanopelagicaceae bacterium | reverse complement strand
GTGCGATTATCGCTTTCATCGATTTATAGTTACCGATATATCTTTGACTTGAGCGTTAACTGGCGCTTGTGGCTTGTGAACGGTCACTGAAACGGTGGCAGCTTGCGGATAAGTAGCCTTGATTCGATCTGCAATATTTCCAGCAAGTTTTTCAATCAAAGAAACTGGGTCGCCGGTGATCTCTCTAACAACAAGATCTGTAACTTCTGCATAATTAATTGTGTCGAAAACGTCATCTGTGACACTGGCGCGAGATAGGTCAACTACCAGAACAACATCTACATAGAAATCTTGGCCAGTGACTTTTTCACTTTCCAAGACGCCGTGGTATCCGAATGATTTAATCCCTTTAATTTCAATTAAATCAGCCATTAGCAATTACCAATTTCTTATGTGGAGCCACGCTATGAACTCTAACTGCCCAAATCTTTTTAGCAAGGAGTGAACTAGTCAAATCTATAGTTGCAGCTTCGCGTTCGTCAGGGCTTTGACCACCCAGAAAACGTTTACGGGAACCGCCAATTAATACTGGATATCCCAGATCAGTGATCTCTTTGATACGGCGCAATATCTCCCAGTTATGTTCGGTTTCTTTTGCAAAGCCCAAGCCCGGATCAATTATCAAATTATTGCGCGCAATCCCGCTGCATAGCGCTTTATCAATTTGAATTTCAAGTTCTGCAATCACTTCTTGCACCACATCTTTATATACCGCGCGTGAATTCATATCTGCTGAGTGGCCCCGCCAATGCATCAAGATATATGGACAGCCAAGTTCGGCAACTCTTTCGTGCATCTCTTCATCCGCTAATCCACCGCTCACGTCATTTACGATGCTAGCTCCTGCTGCAACCGCCTTATCTGCGGTATCTGCACGCATCGTGTCGATGCTGATTGGAATTCCAGTTTGTGACAACTTTTCAATTACTGGAATCACACGAGCTTGTTCTTCTTCGGCACTTACTCGATCGGCACCGGGACGCGTGGATTCGCCACCAATATCGATTATGTCTACGCCTTCAGAAATCATTTCTAAGCCGCGAGCGACCGCCTTTTCATAGGTATCGTGTCGCCCACCATCTGCAAATGAATCTGGTGTGACATTTAGAATCCCCATAATTTTCATAGGTAAGCCAGACAATTTAACTAGCCCTTTGTAATAAGGCTAATTGCTTCGGCGCGAGTTGCCGGATCTCGTAATGCACCGCGCACCGCACTTGTTGTAGTTCTGGCATGAGATTTTCGAACGCCGCGCATTGACATACAAAGGTGTTCGCAATCAATAATAACGATTACACCCATTGGATTAAGTATCTGCACCATAGCATCTGCAATTTGTGTGGTCAGTCGCTCTTGCACTTGTGGGCGGCGCGCAAATAGATCGACTAAGCGGGCGACTTTGGAAAGTCCAGTTATTTTTCCACTTGGGATATATCCGACGTGAGCAACTCCGTGAAATGGAGTTAAGTGATGTTCGCAATGTGAAAAAACTTCGATGTCGCGAATGATGACTAATTCTTCGTGCCCAATATCAAATGTTGTTGTGAGAACATCTTGAGGTGATTTCCATAACCCTTCAAAATTCTCTTTGAAGGCACGTGCCACACGTGCTGGAGTCTCTTTTAGCCCATCACGATCCGGATCTTCACCTAACGCCAATAACAATTCGCGCACCGCAGCAGTCGCACGCGCTTCATCGTATGGATGCAATGCGCGACCATCGTCTGGCCCCATTGATACTGGCGTTATTTCATTCACTCGTCAAAGCCATCTTTCTTCGCACTTTTCTTAACGCGCGATGGCTTCTTTGTAATTGCTGGTTCCACGAAAATTCTCTCTGGAACGGCAACTGGAGGTTGCTGTGATGGGATGCGAGTGTCCGAACCTGTCCATGCCGGACGCCTTGGCCAAGAATTTACCTTGGTAAAGATCGCTGAAATTTCCTCTTTGTTTAAGGTTTCTCTCTCTAGTAATTGCAGAACCATCTCATCGAGCGTCACGCGATTATCAACCAAAATATCAAAAGCCTCTTGATGAGCATTTTCAATTAAATTACGGATTTCAGCATCAACTTTGGCGGCAACACTTTCAGAATAATCGCGCTGGTGTCCGTAATCGCGCCCCATAAATGGTTCTGATGCATCCGTGCCCAACTTAATCGCGCCAATTGCTTCAGTCATTCCATACTGGGTGACCATAGCGCGGGCCAGCGCGGTGGCCTTTTCAATATCATTTGATGCACCAGTTGATGGATCATGGAAAATTAGCTCCTCTGCAGCGCGACCACCAAGTGAATATGCCAGCTGATCAAGTAATTGATTGCGAGTTGTCGAATATCTGTCGTCATCCGGCAGAACCATTGTGTAACCAAGTGCGCGACCGCGCGGCATGATCGTAATTTTATGAACTGGGTCTGTATGTGGAAGCGCATGCGCAACAAGAGCATGTCCGGCCTCATGATAGGCAGTGACGCGACGTTCATCATCGGACATGATCCGAGATTTGCGTTGCGGCCCAGCCATTACGCGATCAATGGCTTCATCAATTTGCAGATTAGAAATGACTTTTTTACCTTCGCGGGCCGCAAGAAGAGCTGCTTCATTTAGAACATTTGCTAAATCTGCGCCTGTAAATCCGGGGGTTCGACGTGCATAGCTAAGCAATTCAACTTCATCTGAAAGTGGCTTTGTCTTGGCGTGGACTTTAAGAATCTCTTCACGGCCCTTTAGATCGGGGCGATCCACTGCGATCTGGCGATCAAAACGACCTGGTCGCAATAGCGCAGGATCCAAAACATCTGGTCGGTTAGTTGCGGCGATCAAAATAACTTGTCCGCCTGATTCAAAACCATCCATCTCTACAAGTAATTGGTTAAGAGTTTGTTCGCGTTCGTCGTGACCACCACCCATTCCGGCACCACGTTGGCGACCGACTGCATCTATTTCATCCACGAAAACGATTGCTGGAGCATTGGCTTTTGCTTGCGCAAAGAGATCGCGTACGCGAGCCGCACCGACGCCAACAAACATTTCAACAAAGTCAGAGCCAGAGATTGAATAGAAAGGTACTTGCGCTTCACCGGCAACGGCGCGCGCTAATAAAGTTTTACCTGTTCCGGGAGGACCGTACAGCAGAACTCCCTTTGGAATCTTGGCACCTAGCAGTGCGTACTTAGGTGGATTAGCTAAGAAATCTTTGATCTCTTCAAGTTCGGCGATCGCTTCATCAGCACCTGCGACATCAGCAAAAGTATTTTGCGGAACATCGTTATCTTGCAATTTGGCACGTGATTTTCCAAAAGAAAAGACTTTATTTCCGCCTTGTGCATTGCTCATCAGGAAGAAGAATAAGAATCCGATTAACAGAATTGGCGCGATTGAGAATAAGAAGGACACAAAGAGTGATTGCTTAGGTACATCGACATTCCAACCCTTTACAGGTGGATTGCCAGTCAGTGCATCAACGATTGTTGGCTCTTGGCGGACTACATAAGATGCTTCTACTTTGCTAGAGCCGTTGATCAGACTGCCTGGCTTAAGAATTAACTGTAATTTTTGAGATTTATCAATTAGCAAAGCTGATTCCACTTTTGATTGTGCAATTGCATCGAGAGCCTGAGAAGTGCCAATTTCGGTGTAACGATTTCCAACACTTGTAATTTGTCCAAAGATACTTACGCCAAGGATTGCAACAATTATCCAGAGAAGCGGTCCACGCATAATCCGCCCAGCGCGAGTTGTTGGCGCTTTTTTGGCAGGTTTCTTAACACTAGAATTTTTTACCGCTGGCTTTTTCTTAAAAAAGTTCTTTTTATCCATCTTATTCGCCGCAGCCACTATGAATACATGTGCTTAGCCAGCACACCTACGAAGGAAAGGTTGCGATATTTTTCATTGAAATCTAGGCCGTAACCGACCACGAAATCAGTTGGGATATCAAAGCCAACATATTTGCATTCCACTTCTACTTTTGCTGCTTCTGGTTTGCGAAGAATGGCCAAAATCTCAACAGATTCGGCACCTCGTGACATTAAATTTGCACGAAGCCATGACAGCGTTAAGCCTGAGTCAACGATATCTTCGACAATTAGAATATTGCGGCCAGTGATATCGCGATCTAAATCTTTAAGGATGCGAACAACTCCACTGGATTTTGTTCCGGAACCGTAAGATGAAACCGCCATCCAATCCATATCAATATGACGTTGCATGGCGCGCGTTAAATCAGCCATCGCCATGATTGCACCTTTAAGAACTCCAACTAAAAGAAGATCACGATCTTTGTAATCAACATCAATGCGCGCTGCTAGTTCTGCAACCTTTGATCGCAATTGTTCTTCAGTAACAATCACGCGTTCTACATCTGTGCCGACAGCAGCTAGATCCACTTAGGGACTCCTTTTAAGTTCAAATCTCGAGGGAGATTTAGGGACGGGCTAAGAGCGAAAGTCTGCCCGAAATTCGGGCTACCTTCACACCACCTGGCAGGCTCGCCTCGCCTTGGCCGTGCCAAGAAGTGACCAGCGACTCAACGGCCGACAGGTGATCCGCGCTCAATGAGCCGCCAGGAGCGCCTGCCGAATAGATAGCGGCCCTTAAAACACGAGAACGGATTGCTCGCGGTAGTTCAGCCAGCGCTGCGCAATCAAGATCTTTTAGATCAACTCGCGAGATAACCGCCTGCGCCATCTCATCTAGGGCGTCGGCATCATCGCGCAAAATTGCAGCACTGCGTGCCAGAGCTGCTGCGATACCGGGACCGATCTCGGATTCCATAACTGGCAACACAGAGTTTCTTACACGAACACGTGAAAACTTTGCATTTTCGTTATGCGGATCGCTCCAAGGTTTTAGACCCACTTCATTGCATGCGGCAACGATTTGTTCGCGAGTTGATTGCAGAAATGGTCGTGCGTATTTTCCGTTTAGCACCGCCATGCCAGATAGGGATCGAGTTCCAGAACCACGCGCTAGCCCCAACAGAACAGTCTCTGCTTGATCATCGCGTGTGTGCCCTAAAAAAATTTGTGTAGCTCCATATGCCTTTGCAATCGCATCGAGGGCCGCATATCTGGCCGCGCGCGCATCTGCTTCGAGTCCAGACTCTTCTTTAACACTAACTTTTTCAATAATAACTTCTTGATATCCCATCGCCGTTAATTCGACTTGAACTTTCGCTGCTTGATCTGCTGAGCCACTTTGTAGTTGATGATCAACGGTTACGGCAATTAAATTAATTGCTAAATCTGGTGCTTCTTTAATTAAGGCATATGCCAGCGCAAGTGAATCAGCACCTCCTGAAACTGCAACCAATGCGCAATCTCCGGCAGACAAATTTTCTAGAAATGGGCGCACCGCATTGCGAAGTTCAAGCAGAGCGCTAGACATGCACTAACTCTAGACCCGAGTTGGCTTAGGTGTCGCTAGTTGGCTACATCTCGTTTTGTAAATAGGACCGTTGCGATTATCAGGGCAACGCCAACATAGAGTCCTGAAAGAGAAAGTGCGTGCGTGTAACTGATGGTTTCAGTTCCACCTACTGCAATCGTTCCAAGTTGGTTTCCGGGTAGCCACTGGAGGGTGCTGGATTTAACTGCGCCAACAATATTCTCCACGATTAACAGCCAGAGAACTCCTAAAGAAATTGAGCTAATTGGTGAACGCAAGAGAATGCCAAGCACCATGCCTATGATTCC
>CAWUTY010000069.1:0-2613 GCA_963925575.1 Candidatus Nanopelagicaceae bacterium | reverse complement strand
CATTGACCATCGTAGATAACGATTATTTTGCTCACGCGAGAGCCACCTCATCACTTCTCACGCTCAAATTCTAACTTACCGAAGGAGTCAAAAGAGGTAAAATAAAGTTAGTTAAAAGTGAGAATGGGTATAAATGATAAGTAAATTCGGTGATCTTAAGAAGTTTGATCTAAATTTAATCAAATTCCTTAATCGAGTCAGCATGCCTGCTCTTCAATTCTCACTTGGAATTATTTTTATTTGGTTCGGTGTTCTTAAAGTTTTCGGCAATAGCCCAGCTAACGACCTAATTACAAAGACCGTTTATTGGTTTAATCCTGATGTCTTTATTCCGATTTTGGGCATCTGGGAAGCAACAATTGGAATATGTCTACTCTTTCCATCCTTTATTCGCCTTGGGCTCTTTCTCCTTGCCCTACAAATGCCCGGAACATTCTTGCCACTCGTACTTCTTCCTGAGGTATGTTTTCAATCTTTCCCATTTGATTTAACTCTTGAAGGACAGTACATAGTCAAAAATCTCGTGCTAATCGGCGCCGCCATGGTGGTTGGTGGCAGACTCACGCCATTTGCAGAGAAGAGCTAAACCTTAAGCAACTCCATCGCTTGTTTAATAATCTCTGGGCGATATGCAGTCCCGAGTGAAATATGGCCATGGCCTGGGAGAAAGTTTAATGTGGCCGTTGGGATGTGTTTAGCGAGCCATTCACCGTGAGCTTTAGGAACCATAAAGTCATCATCGCCTTGCCACACTAAAACGGGCTTATTGATCGCAGCTAAATCAAAACCAAATTTCTGCACGAATGCCAAATCATCATCTGCCCATCCATCAAAACTATCGACTACGGCATGTCTGAGACCTGCGGCCATATCTTCCGCAACTTCAGGGGTGAGTGCGGCCTTATCTGCATCTCCAATTAACCCTCCGAAGGCTGCGATAACTTCGGGTCCTGTAATATTTTTAAAGGCAGGTGCGCTCTTTAACATCCATGATGCAATCGCTGCTTCGCCTTTAAGTGCTTCACCAAATTCTTCTTCGTTTTCAGGGCCCATACCGGCTAAGAAATCTAAATCAGAGCGTCCCCATTCTCCAACACCCGCCAAAGTAATTGCGCCTTTACTTCGTGGATCACGTGTCATATTGAGTGAATGTGGGCCACCACCTGACCAGCCAATTGATACAAATTCTTTAATATGAAAATGATCGAGCATCGCTTGTTGATCAGCTAAATCATCGGCGACTGTGCGCCCCTTGTGACGATCAGATTTACCGTAACCGGCGCGACTTGCCGCGATCGCTAAACAATCAGTTACTTGCGGTAGCCACTGTGACCAAGTTTTATCGGCCCCAGGTGTGCCATGAAGAAAGAGAATTGCTTGGTCAGATTTAACACCGTTATCTTCGTATTCGAAGTTGCGGCCATCGGCGAGTTTTATTTGGGACATGGCCTGACCTTATCAAGTGACGAGCGAATGATGTTGAATGAGCTAGCGGCTTTGCAGAATCAGGCGCCAGTAGCCACGTAATCGCGCAGCGCTTGATTTTCAGATTCCATTTCTCCAACGCGGTTCTTAACAACGTCGCCGATCGATACTATAGATATCAGCGCACCTTCAGCATCGACAACGGGAACATGGCGGATACGGTGTTCTGTCATCATTTTCATCAGTTCGGCAACCGTGGTCTCTGGTGTGCAGGTATGAACTTCAACGGTCATGATGTCGCGAACATGCATACCAATTAGTTGATCAAGTTTGCCGGGCATGGCGCGCACAACATCGCGTTCAGAGACAATGCCATCGATGCGCTTGCCATCACTGGATACGACCAGTGCGCCGATGTGATGTGAATTCAGGGTATTAACTACATCGTGAATGCTGGCACTTGCCGAAATAGTTTCAACACGTTTGCCCGAGATAATGCTGCTGATCTTCATGGTTGCCCCTTCTCTGGAAGTGCTCACATCGTGCACCTACGGCAGGCCAAAGGCAATAGGCAACAGGTCAAGTTCTGAATATGGTTATTCCACCGGTTGCTTGGTTATCCAAATCTGCAAGCGCAATTGCACCCTCTTCTAAACCAACTTCGCGTTTAACAAGTAGCGATGGATCCAGCGCTTGGCTTGCAACCAGCGCCAACATTTCTGGGTAATCGCGCGCGGCCATTCCGTGAGAGCCGAGAAGAGTGAGCTCCCAAGCGATAACGCGGGCCATTGGCATTGCGGTAAGGCCATTTGGTGTGAGAAGTAAACCTAATTGCAGATGTCGCCCGCCTCTTGCAAGTGAGAAAACCGAAGCTCCTGCAGTCACTTCACTGCCGAGTGCATCAACTGCAACGTCTGCTCCCCCTAAGTTTTGTAGGAGCGCAACGGGGTCGGTGGTGCGTGAATTAATTGTTTGCGCTCCCAGGGATGCAGCCACTTCGAGTGCGCCATCGTTAATATCGACGGCATAAACAATTGCGCCCTGTGCTTTTGCAATCATCACAGCACTTAAGCCAACGCCGCCACAACCATAGATAACAACTTTTTCGCCGGCCATTAGCTTTGCGCGCTTGATCAAACCGCGATAAGCCGTAGCAAAGCGACAGCCAAGAGCGGCGGCAGTTGCGAA
>CAWUTY010000068.1:0-3418 GCA_963925575.1 Candidatus Nanopelagicaceae bacterium | reverse complement strand
GGCAACAGATTTAGGTGGACCCTTTGCTCTCGTTCCCCGCGCTGAACTTAAAGAGATGCAAGAAACTTTTGGCGCCACTGCAATGCAGGTTGGTACATGGGCACTTGATGCCGAAAGAGTCGCCGCTGGCCGTCCGCGAATTGCCGTTGAAACAGACCATAAATCAATCCCAAATGAACTTGGTGTTTTAAATAAGTCCGTTCATATGAATAAGGGTTGCTATCGCGGACAAGAGACGGTTGCCAAAATATTTAACCTCGGCAATCCGCCGCGTCGTTTAGTTCTGCTGCATTTAGATGGCAGCCAAGTTGTAATGCCTGCACCTGGCACACCGGTTATGAACGGTGAAGTAAAAGTTGGTTTTCTCGGCACGGTAGCGCGCCACTTTGAACTAGGCCCAATCGCACTTGCCATCGTTAAACGAACAACACCGGTTGATGCGCAGTTGACGGTGGAAAACGTTGCCGCATCCCAGCAAGTGATCGTGCCAGCATAAATGGAGACGATCGGACAAGGCTTGGTTGTCCTGGTGGCGATGCTGGTCATCATGTGGACGGTGAAGAAGCTCTAAAGGCTTAGGATCAAGGCGTGGAAATCGTTAGTGCAATCCTCTTGGGGCTTATCTCATTAATAATTGGGGTTGCGTTGTTGGTTTACGGAATTCGTGGGCGTCGCGAATCGCAAGCGCGTGATTCGCGCACATATCGAAGGGGCAGACTTTAAGTGGTCTTTACAATTCCAGAAGGTTTGCATCCTGATTTAAATCCAGTGGCGTGGATGGTCGGCACCTGGCGCGGTAAAGGTCGTGGGGATTACCCGACAATTGAAAGCTTTGAATACGCACACGAAGTTGTCTTTAACCATGATGGGCGCCCGTTTCTAAATTATTACTCACGTTCTTGGATCATTGATAAAGATGGCGAAATTATTCGCCCCGCTGGATCCGAAACAGGATTCTGGCGCGTAAAGCCAAATAACGTTTTGGAAGTTGTTATTTCGCACAACACCGGAATCTCTGAAGGTTGGGTCGGAACATTTGATGGTCCAAAGATTCAATTAGTTTTGGATCAAGGTTATTCAGCGCCATCGGCAAAGATTGTTACAGCGGGCGTTCGTTTATACGGACTTGTCGCGGGCGAACTATTTTTTGCTTACGATATGGCTGCTGAAGGACAAGAGTTACAAGCCCATATCTGGTCATCGCTAGAACGACAGAGCGAATAAATGTTTAACGATGCTGTCTTAGCCGAATATGTTCGAGATGGTGTTGTCGAATCAGAGCATCGCGGATTCTTGGCGATGCTTAACGCAGACGGAACAATTTTTAAATCCTTAGGCGATATCGAAACCAAGATATATCCACGCTCTACAGTTAAATGCGCCCAAGCATCAGCGATGGTGCGCCATGGATTAACACTTGAGCCGCGTTTATTGGCACTGGCCCAATCAAGCCATTCAGGGGCTGTGATGCACATGGATGGTGCGCGCGAAATATTGACCAGCGTTGGTTTAGATGAAAGTGCGTTGCAGTGCGCACTCGATCGACCACTTGGCGATAGCGAACGTCGCGCCTGGGGCGATGCTGCTCCAACTCGTATCGCGATGAATTGCAGTGGAAAACATGCGGCGATGTTGGCAACGTGTGTGCTAAATAAATGGCCGATTGATAGCTATTTAGATGCAGTGCATCCATTGCAAGTTGCTATCAAGGCTGAATTGGAAGAGTTAGCTGGAGAAAAAATTGCTGTCACATCTACTGATGGATGTGGTGCTCCACTGTTCTTGTTATCTGTAATTGGCTTGGCACGCGCAATTCGCACGATCACAATCTCGACAGATCCAATTCACAAGAGCGTTATGGATTCTGCACGTGCTTTTCCAGAGATGGTTGGTGGTGTTGGACGACATAACACCGAGATGATGCAAGAAGTCCCTGGTTTGTTTATGAAAGATGGCGCAGAAGCGGTCAATGTTTCTTCACTATCTGATGGCAGAACTTTCGTATTTAAAGTTAGCGATGGTTCACTTCGTGCATTTCGCACAATTGTTCACGCTTGTTTAAAGGATTTTGGTATTGATACATCGTTTACGGCTGAAAAAGTAATGGGCGGCCCGCGTGTAATTGGCACCATTCGCGCAACTATTTAACGGCGCGTACCATAAGGGGTATGAAACCTCGCGTGGCCATGCTCATGGTGCATTCCTGTCCCCTGGAACAAGCAGGTATAGGCGATGCTGGTGGCATGAATATTTATGTTGCTGAAAGTGCGGCACGTATGGCAGCACAAGGTGTGGAAGTTGATATTTTCACACGCCGCGATCATTTAGATCTGCCGGCTGTTGTAGAACTTTCTCCAGGTGTGAACGTGCATCACTTGGATGCTGGCCATGATCTGCATTGGACCAAAGAACAGGTCCCTGCGCACTTTAACGAGTTGACTGCTGAATTTAAGAAAGCACTTTCCACCGATCAAAGTTATGACCTAATCCATTCACATTATTGGTTATCTGGAAAAGTAGCGATGCCTGTTGCTAAAGAATTAAAACTTCCGTTGGTACACACCATGCACACCATGGCGCGCGTTAAGAATTTAAATCTGGCCGAAGGCGAAAGACCAGAACCAATGATTCGCGTGCAAGGTGAATCCCAGATTGTTGCTGCGGCAAGTGCTCTGACTGCAAATACTGATGCAGAAGCCGCCAGCTTGGTTTCTTTATATGACGCGTGCCCAGATACGGTGCATGTGGTTACTCCTGGCGTTGATCTCTATAACTTCACTCCCGGTGCGGGACGAGCAGCCGCCCGTAAAGTAATTGGTATTGAGGCTGATACCCACGTAATTACTTTTGTAGGTCGCATTCAGCCACATAAAGGTCCTGAGATATTTATTCGGGCGATTGCCGAAATGATTTCACATTCACCACATTTGCGACCAAAGTTGCGCGTTTTCATTATTGGCGGCGCATCTGGAATAAATGGCAGTGAAGTCGAAAGGTTGAAAGAGTTAGTTAGTTGGCTCAATATTGCTGATGTCATTTCATTCTTGCCGCCGGTGCCACGCACGGAATTGCCTAATTGGTATCGCGCCGCAGATTTAGTTTGCGTTCCTAGTTACTCTGAAAGTTTTGGTTTGGTAGCACTTGAAGCACAAGCTTGCGGAACACCTGTTGTTGCAACGGCAGTTGGCGGCCTGCGCACAGCAGTTGCTGACGGTATTTCTGGAGTACTTGTCGATGGCCACGATCCACGTGCTTGGTCATCAGTATTGGCTCGCTTATTGCAAGAACCACAACGTCGCGTACTTCTTTCTATGGGAGCGATCGAACATGCATCGCACTTTGGTTGGGATGCCACCGCCCGCGGAACTTTAGATATTTATGACCAAGTTATTACTGAAGCTGCCCGCGCCAACAAATC
>CAWUTY010000067.1:0-4225 GCA_963925575.1 Candidatus Nanopelagicaceae bacterium | reverse complement strand
GCCAGCGCGTAATCCCAGAATCCACCGGTTAAATTCAGTTGCTGTGCGATTACTTGGCAAATTTCCAAACCACCAACGAAAAGAGCAACAGCTACAGATAATCCGGTGATGATGATGTTGTAGTAAACCTTGCGAACTGGCTTAGAAAAAGCCCAACCATAGGCGAAGTTCATAAACGAACCATCAATTGTGTCTAACAAGCTCATGCCAGCTGCGAAGAAGAATGGCAATGAAAGAACTGCCCACCATGGAAGTCCAGCAATAACTGATGAACCAGCAAGTACAAGTAACCCAATTTCGGTTGCGGTATCAAAACCTAAACCAAAGAGGATTCCTAGCGGATACATCTTCCAACTCTTATCAATGCGACGAGCGATTGGTCCAAAGAAGCGCATCAACAAACCGCGCGAGTTAAGGTGCTTTTCAAGTTCTTCCTCGTTATAAAGACCTTTACGCATCTTCAAGAAAACGCTAACTATAGATATCAAAATAACTAAGTTTAAGATTGCAATTAGCATTAAGAAAGTGCCTGAAACCGTTAGACCAATTAAACTGGTGTAATGATGCAGATCTGAATCTTCATCTTTAAGTTGTGAGCCCAGGGCTTTAATTCCGAAGTTGAGAAGAATTGCTAAAGCGGCTACAACTGATGAGTGGCCCAGTGAGAAGAAGAATCCAACCGCTAATGGGCGCTGTCCCTCTGACATTAATTTACGAGTGGTGTTATCAATAGCGCTTATGTGATCGGCATCGAAGGCATGACGCATACCTAAGGTGTATGCCAGAACTGCTGTGCCCCAACCAAAGAGCGTGCCATCGGATAATTCATATCTTCCGCTAGTTGCTTGCCACATTAACAAGACACCGGCAACGTGTAAGAAAAGAATGAAGCCGAACATCGCGGCCATGCGGCGCCACTCATTGCGAGTTAGGAGTTCGCGCAGGGGAGTGCGCGGAGTATCGATAACGATCTTGTTCATGACTCTCCCACTGGGGCTATTCCTAGATGCAAATGACTTGCAAGAAGCCAAGGGTAACCGAGGTCAGTTGAGCCTGTCCACGCGAAATTTGCACCCTATTCTTGGGGCCATCATGGTTCAAATCGTTCTGGCTCTTGCACTGGCTTTGGGGTTAATTAACGCAATTTCGGCACAAGGACACGCCTGCCTTCCACTTCCAAATGACTGGGTAGCACAAGAAAACTCCAAGCTCGGTAGCAAGGAGTGGAGTTCGGGAATCCCTATGCGCTTTAGTGCAGATTTTTCACGGCGCAAAAATATTGACCGCATTGAAGGATATTTTGATCTAACTTCACTTCGTTGTGGTGGAAGTACCCAAATTAATTTAGTTGGAGCAGACCAAGCTACAGTTGAAATTTATCGGATGGGTTATTACAGAGGTTTAGGCGCTCGCTTGGTTTACAAGAAGAATATAACAAGTGGTTGGGAATTTAAGGCGAGTGACAAATATTTGCCAGGGCAATACCTTTTTAAGTTGAAGGCATTTAATCGTGCCTCAACATTTGTTCCTCTTGTAATTAGCGATCCAAGCGCCCCAAGTGAGATCACTTTTGTATCATCCGTTCTTACCTGGCAGTCCTATAACCAGTGGGGCGGTTCTTCACTTTACCAAGGTTCAGATGGAGAACGCGAAACGCGCACATTGGAAGTTTCATTTTTAAGACCGTATGACGGTGACGGATCTGGACAATTTCAGTATATGGAATTTCCAATAATTAAAGCAGCCGAGAAATTAGGTTTATCGATTAACTATGCCACTGATTTTGATTTAGATTCTAAAGGTGATTTATTATCAAATACTAAAGCAATTGTGCTCGGTGGCCATAGCGAATACTGGACAACAAATATGCGCGATGCGGTAGAGAGTGCCGTCGATCGTGGAGTGAACTTAATTGTCTTTGGTGGAAATACTGCATTTAACCGTATTGATATAAGCGGTTCTGAGATATCGAATATTAAAGAGTGGCGCAAACTTGGCCGACCAGAAATCGATCTACTTGGATCGCAATTCTTTGTCTTAAAATTCCAGCGAGATATGGTGATCGAAACACAGCAATGGCCATTTAATAACTTGCCTCAAAATTCGGTAATTAAAGGCGTCTTTGGCTATGAGGCTGACACTCCAATCACCTTCAACGGCCCACCTGTTGAAACAGTTGCCCGGTCAGCCATACTCCCCACAGAAAAGTCCATTCCCGCGATGTCCACCTACTACACCCGCTCTTCCGGGGCAGGGGTTCTAAATATGGCCACAAGTGGCTGGGTATGTGCCATGGAAAATAAATGCCCATGGGGGCATCGCTTTGACCAAGTGACACAAAGGCAGATTCGCCGCGTCACTGAGAACGTTTTGAAAGAGATGCCACGTGGGCCGCTGGGAAATTGGCGCACGGCGTTTACACAAAATAACGCGCCTTCTTAATACTTTCGGAGTAATGTCATCGTCATTCACCGCGAGGTGGCTAGTTGAACTACGAAATCAACGGGGGTATCGATGAGCGAAGATGATGGCCAAGACGATCTCGTAACGGAGGAAATGCTCTGGGATCGAATTCCCGAAGTACATGGCGCCGATCGCGCCAATACTTATTACGAACTCTCTGCCCGAATCTTTGCTCGCGGTCAATATGACGAAGCCCTTGCGCTCGCCGAGACGGCACGAGATATTTTCTCAGAACTTGGTGCCACAGATTCCACCGAAGGATTAGCGCAGGCTTACTCCGCAATTGGTTATAACTTAAACCAACTCAAGCGTATGGATGAAGCAGCAACTGCCATGAGCAAGGCGGTTGAAATTTTGCGAGAAAGCAAATCACCTCTTTCATTAGAACTCGCCTGCACTCTCGGCGAGTGGTGGTATGCATCTAAGAGTTTTGAAAAAGTTGTAGAGATTATGCACGAGTGTGCTCAAGAGCATTTGGTGGACGGCAATCAAATTGGCGCCGCAAATGATCTTCATTTACTTGGATGTGCCTATCGCGAGTTAAAGCAATTTGAATTGGCGATCACTACATTTAAGGAAGCAAGACTAATTTTCAAATCTGAAAAAGAAGTTATTCACGTCGCCCGTTGTGATCAGAAAATCGCCTCTTGCTATGTTGAGCTTGGAGATGGCGAAAAAGCCATGGAGGCAGCGCGTAAAGCCATCGATGTCTTTGAAACCGGACACGATCATCGCCGTGAAACATTTGCGCTATTCGAATATGGCAAAGCAGAAGTGCTTCTTGGCAGGCTAGATGATGGCCTATTGACTCTCGATGGCGTCTTGCAAAACATCTCTGAAGATGAACCAAAAGACTTCGAATTGATCATCGATATCGAAACCCGCATGTCCACAGTGCTTCGCGGCTTAGGTCGCATGGATGAGGCCGACGAGATTGATCGTAGGCTTATTGCAGTTCGTGAAGCAATGGAAGATGTGCCAGTCTCGGAAGATTTGGGTGATTAAACCTCCGTCATTATCTGGGAAGGTGCTGAAGAGCCCAGTGGTACATCGCAATTGCGCCGGCTGCTGATGCGTTCATAGAACGTGTCGATCCGTATTGATTAATTTCATATAAAACTTCGCAAACTGCGATTCCCTCATCAGACATTCCAGCTCCCTCTTGGCCAAAGAGAAGAACGCAAGATTTGGGAAGCGCTGCACCTTCTAGCTGTTTAGAAGATGGCACATTATCAATTCCAATAATTGGCAAATTATTTTCCTTACACCAAATTGCAAAGTCAGCGATTGTGGGATGGTGAATAACTGTTAAGTATTTATCAGTTACCATCGCGCCGCGTTTATTCCAATCGCGCTTTCCAACAATGTGCACTGCAGAAACATTGAAGGCATTTGCAGTTCTTACAACAGAACCAATATTTAAATCGTGCTGCCAATTCTCTATTGCAATCTGCAACTTATGGCGTTTTGTATTTAAATCGGCAACGATTGCTTCAACCGACCAATATCTGTAGTGATCCAAAACATTTCGGCGATCGCCATTTTCAAGTAATTCAGAGTCATACTGCTCACCAGTAGGCCAGGGTTTTTCATGTGGCCCAACGCCTACTACTGGAAAGAATTCTCCCGGTCCGATCGTGGCAGGTGTATTGATTTCCATATGCGCACTCTAAACTTAATAAGTAAGAATGGCTAGAAAGGCTAAATTCTAAAAAATGAAGAGACTCTTGGGTTTTGGTGCCGCCTTGCTATCAGCAAGTTT
>CAWUTY010000066.1:0-13417 GCA_963925575.1 Candidatus Nanopelagicaceae bacterium | reverse complement strand
ATTTAACAATTCATCGAGAGCACCTAGGGCAACAGGAACAGCCTGCATATGAGCCAGAAAATCACCGGTTGAGATAACTAAATCGGGGGCTAGATCAATAAATGATTTAATATCTGAGATCTCGGTTTTGCGGGCAGGGGTTAAATGCAGATCGGAAAAGTGTAGAACCCGAATTGGTGCGTGGCCTGCGGGCAAGATGGGCATCTGGGCCTGGCGAAGTTGATAAGTCATTACGTGAGAAGATACACCCAAACAATTCAAGGCATTGGAGCACCAAACTAGTGGGACTCAAAGAGACACTCAGGAGCGACCTCACCGAGGCAATTCGCAGCAGTGACAAGGTTGTTTCAAGCACTATCCGCATGGTGCTCACTGCAATCACAAATGAAGAAGTAGCCGGTAAAGAAGCGCGCACACTTTCCGAAGATGAAATCATTACCGTTTTATCGCGCGAAGCCAAAAAGCGTCGCGAAGCCGCCGAGGAGTTTGCTAAAGGCAACCGTCCCGAAAAAGCTGCTGAAGAAAAGGCTGAGGGCGAAGTAATCGCTAAATATTTACCCGCACAACTCTCTGAAGATGATATTAAAAAACTAATCGCTGCCGCTATTGCATCAACTGGAGCTGTAGGCCCAGCCGATATGGGCAAAGTTATGGGAGCAATTAAGCCGCAGATCGCGGGCAAAGCAGATGGTTCAATCGTTTCAACACTCGTCAAAGCAGCACTAGCCGGAGGAAACTAATGAAATTCGAATATGCAACAGTTCCACTTCTCTCACACGCAACTAAACAAATTCTTGACACTTGGGGTTCTGATGGTTGGGAACTCGTCACTGTTATTCCGGCACCTGGCGGCGAACAACTCGTTGCTTACATGAAGCGAGAGGTTAAATAGTTATGTCTGTCGATGTTCGCGCCAAATTGGCAGAAAAAGGCTTAACTCTTCCCGTTGCTGCAAAACCAGTTGCTGCCTATGTCCCAGCAACTCGCACTGGCAAACTAGTCTTCACTGCAGGTCAACTTCCGCTGGTGGACGGTGCAATGGCAGATACTGGCAAAGTTGGAGATGCGATTACGCAAGAGCGCGCTAAAGAACTTGCTGAAATATGTGCACTTAACTGTTTAGCTGCTGTTGAACTTGTAGCACCAGTTGATTCAATCATTAAAGTAGTCCGCGTAGTTTGTTATGTAAACGGAGCATCTGGTTTTACAAGTCAACCATTTGTAGCAAACGGAGCCTCTGAACTCTTTATGCATATTTGGGGAGATGCGGGAATTGCTGCACGTAGCGCAGTTGGTGTTGCAGAACTTCCTTTGAATTCACCGGTCGAGATCGAACTCACCGTTGAAGTTGCTTAATTAGCGAGAACGCTTACTTAAACGCTCTACATCGATAATTAGCACTGATCGACCATCAAGTTTTAGCCATCCGCGACCAGCAAAATCGGCAAGTGCTTTATTTACTGTCTCACGTGATGCGCCAACTAACTGCGCCAACTCTTCCTGAGTTAGATCATGGTTGACTAACAAACCTTCGGCAGTTGTCTTTCCAAAACGATCACCAAGGTCGATTAGTGCTTTAGCAACGCGACCTGGCACATCTGAGAAAACTAAGTCGCCGACTGCTTCATTTGTGCGACGTAAGCGTTGTGACAAGCGCGTTAAGAGTTGTAGCGAAACTTCTGGATTCTGCTTAAGCCAAGGGATAACTTTTTCATGGCTAAGTGAAAGCAATTTGGCATCTGTGACTGCTGTGGCAGTTGATGTGCGTGGACCTGGATCAAAGAGCGAGAGTTCGCCAAACATTTCGCCAGGACCGAGAATCGAAAGTAGGTTTTCACGACCATCACCGCTAGATGTTCCGAGCTTTAACTTGCCATCGATGATTACATAGAGATGTTCTCCGTCATCGCCCTCTTTAAAGAGAATTCCACCCTTGGCGATCTTTACCGTATCCATTGATGAGCGCAAGGAGACTGCGGCTTCTTCGTCGAGGGCTGTAAAGAGCGGGGCTCTGCGCACGACTTCTTCTTCTGGGGTCACATCGGTAGTTTACTCGCATGGCTTCAGATAGCGAAACTCGCAAGAACGCACGGGCCATTTATCGAATATTGAGCAAGAGATATCCCAATGTGCGCTGCGAATTGGACTTTTCAAATCCGCTGGAGTTAACCATCGCCACAGTTTTATCTGCGCAATGTACGGATAAGCGAGTTAACCAAGTTACACCTGCGCTATTTAAGCGATATAAAAATGTACGGGCATATGCCAAAGCACCGCTTGCAGATATTGAAGATCTAATTTATACAACAGGATTTTTTCGCGCTAAGGCTCGACATATCCAAGGCCTGGCAATAAAGATCATTGAAGATTTTGAAGGTGAAGTTCCAGAGACTTTGCAAGAATTAATTACTTTGCCTGGTGTTGGTCGCAAGACCGCCAATGTTGTCCTGGGCCACGCATTCGATATTCCGGGAATTACCGTTGATACACATTTTGGTCGGCTCTCGCGTCGTTTTGAATGGACAACATCGCAAGATCCCGTAAAAGTGGAATTTGAAGTGGGAGAGTTAATCCCTCAAAAGGAATGGACTAACTTGTCACAACGCATGATCTGGCATGGCAGAAGAATTTGTCATTCCCGTAAACCTGCCTGCGGGGCATGCCCAGTCGCAAATATCTGTCCATCCTTTGGAATTGGTGAGAGCGATAAAGTTAAAGCTAAATTATTAGTAAAGAGCGATGAGGATTTCCGATGAAGCGTGCCCTTATTTTGGTGGCAACGCTATTACTTGCGGGTTGTGCAGATTCTGAACCTGTTGCTCAAAAAGGCGAAGTAATTTCATGCGCTAACGTCGCTAGCGATTCATTGGTAAAGAGCGGAACTCTCGTCGAATGTGTTGATGGTTCTAAGGGCCTTGCCCTTGAATCCTTACGCGGGCCGATGATTATTAATGTTTGGGGATCCTGGTGCGCATCATGTTTGGATGAAATTCCTGATTTCGTCAGTTTTTACGCGAAAGCAAAAGAGAAAGTGGCCTTGATCGGTGTAGCAGTGGAGGAAGCATCTCCCGAGAACTCCAAAGAATTTATTGTAAATAATGGGATTACATGGCCGAATTATTATGACCGCGATGCTAAAACGCGTGGCTATTTTGGAATGGGAGTCCCTGTTACTTGGTTTATAGCTCCTGATGGGAAAGTGCAATACAAGAAAATTGGAATCATTAAATCCGAAGCTGAGTTAATAGAGCTAACCGAAAAGTATTTGGGGATAAAGATTTAATGTTAACCGACATAATAATTGTCGCCGCCCTAATTTTTTCGGTGGTATTGGGCTACCGCAATGGTTTCATTCGCACGATTTTTAAGTTAATCGGATATGTTGCAGGCGGAGTACTTGGAATCTATTTTGCTCTGCAGTTTTCACATGACTGGACTTTAGATATAAAACGAATTGGTTTTGTGATTATTGCAATTATTGGTGGTGGATTTATTGGGTCGTTTGCAGGTGGTGTGCTGGCGAAAGGCTTGAGTTCTACGGTTTTTCGTGGTCCCTTAGCTCTTTTGGATTCCGCGGCTGGAGCTGTACTTGAAATTGTAAGAACCATAATTATCCTTTATCTGATCGCCACAGTCTTTCTCTGGTCACCATGGAACTCAGTACAGATGCAAGTCAGTGAAAGTCAGATATTGAGAAAAGTTCAGCCTTATATTCCCGGCTTAATTACACAAGCTAACGACTGGGTTAAAGAAGAGTTCCTTAATCTTCGTCTTTAGAGCTATTCAAGCCTTCTGAAATCAACTTCATTACATTTGGGTCAGCCAGTGTGGTTGCATCTCCAACAGCTCGGTTTTCAGCGACATCTTTGAGTAAACGACGCATGATTTTTCCGCTACGCGTCTTGGGAAGTTCGGCAACAACCATAATCTGGCGAGGGCGAGCGATCGCTCCAATTTCCTTAGTTACATGGGCGCGCAGCTCTTTAATCAACTCCTCACCGCCTACATTTGGAATTCCGCCACGCAAAATTACAAAGGCAACAATGCCCTGACCAGTCATTTCATCGGCAGCGCCAACAACTGCTGCCTCTGCAACTGCCTCGTGAGAAACCAAAGCCGATTCAACTTCAGTTGTTGAAATACGGTGTCCAGAAACATTCATCACGTCATCGACGCGACCCATCAACCAGATTGCGCCTTCTTCATCTAACTTTGCGCCATCGCCAGCAAAATAAATTTCTTTAAAGCGAGACCAATATGTTTCTTTATATCTCTCATCTTCACCCCAAACACCGCGCAGCATGGATGGCCAAGGTTGATCCAAAATTAGGAATCCACCATGTCCGTTAGGAACTGGAGTGCCAGAATCATCAACCACCTTCGCGCTAATTCCAGGAATAGTTGACATTGCAGAGCCTGGTTTTGTTGCAGTTACTCCAGGAAGTGGTGAAATCATGATCGAACCGGTTTCGGTCTGCCAC
The DNA here is from genome assembly GCA_963925575.1 of Candidatus Nanopelagicaceae bacterium. Classification (GTDB taxonomy): domain Bacteria; phylum Actinomycetota; class Actinomycetes; order Nanopelagicales; family Nanopelagicaceae; genus Planktophila. The sequence goes on along the minus strand of CAWUTY010000066.1, from coordinate 8,936 downwards.
CAGGTATCGACGATCGGACAATTATTTGCTCCAATTACTTCGCGATACCACATCCAAGCTTCTGGATTAATCGGTTCGCCGACTGAGCCAAGTAAACGAAGTGAAGATAAGTTGTGTGCTTTTGGAAATTCATCTCCCCATTTCATCCAAGTACGAATCAATGTAGGAGCGGTATACAAGATAGTCACGCCGTATTTAGCAATAATTTCAAAAATACGTCCCTTGTGTGGAGTATCTGGAGTTCCTTCATACATAACTTGAGTTGCACCGTTAATTAGCGGGCCATAAACCACATAGGAATGGCCAGTAATCCAACCAACATCTGCAGTACACCAATAAATATCAGTCGCAGGCTTGATATCAAAGACAACGCGATGCGTGTATGCCGCTTGCGTTAAGTAGCCACCAGTTGTGTGGAAAATCCCCTTTGGTTTTGCGGTCGTGCCAGAGGTATAGAGAATAAATAGCGGATGCTCGCTCTCGAAGAATTCGGGCGTGTGTGAATTACTTTGGCGTTCCACAATTTCATGCCACCAAATATCTCGATCAGAATTCCAAGCCGTTTCTTCTCCGGTGCGCTTTACAACCAATACTTTCGAAACGTTATGTTTTCCTTTAAGGGCATCATCTACTGCAGGCTTTAGAGCAAAGGCGGATCCTTTGCGGAAACCACCATCTGCTGTAATAACTAATTTTGCATCAGCATCTTGAATACGCGAAAGCAGTGCATCGGCAGAGAAGCCACCGAACACAACAGAGTGCACTGCCCCAATGCGCGCACATGCCAACATGGCTACGGCAGCCTCTGGAATCATCGGTAGGTAAATTGCAACGCGATCACCTGATTTAATTCCAAGTTCAGTCAGCGCATGTGCGGCTTGCGAAACATCATCCAACATCTGTGAATAAGTAATCGTGCGAGTATCACCTGGTTCGCCTTCAAAATGAAATGCCACACGTTCACCCCGACCTGCTGCAACGTGGCGATCTAGCGCGTTAACGGACGCGTTTATTTTTCCGCCGATAAACCATTTTGCATATGGGGGATTCCATTCTAAGACGCGATCCCATGGCTTATCCCAAGTTAATTCGCGAGCTTGTTCTTCCCAGAACGCTAAGCGATCTTTATCTGCATGTGTATACAGATCGGCTTTGGCGTTGGCTTGCTCTGCGAACTTCGCGCTCGGTGGAAATTGCCGGCTCTCACGCGAAAGGTTTTCTATGGAATCGCCAATATTTTCTGCACTCATAACTCTGCAGATTACTAGTCAATATCAACAGGGGGAAGGTTTATTGACTGTGATGACTCAGATAAGAGAGATGATCGCCGCCTTCATATAGCCCCCTAATTATCGAAAGGAAATTATGCTCATCTCATTTCTAGCCCTCTTGCTCAAATTAATCTCAAACCCTGCTCTATTGGCTGCCTTGATCGCCTTCTTGCAGAAATCCCTCCACCCCTAATCGGCCAAAGTCGCCCCAAAAGCGGTGAAAATCGCCATGTCCGTGCGCGAGCCTGCATGGCGATTTTTCATCCGCCCGCGAAGGTGGTTGGATATGGCGTAAGCCTGAATTCGGCCCAATGAAGCGCTCGGTCAGGGATTACACCCGAGATAATTTGGAGTCATCATGGCCATTGCAACCCCTGAAATTTATGCAGAAATGCTTGATCGAGCAAAAGCCGGTGCATTCGCATACCCCGCAATCAATGTTTCATCATCTTCCACAATCATCGCAGCAATTCGTGGTTTCGCCGAAGCTGAATCAGATGGAATCATCCAATTTTCTTGGGGTGGTGCGGAATACGCATCCGGATCAACAGTTAAGAACATGGTTGATGGCGCAGTTGCGCTCGCCGAGTTCGCACATGTTGTTGCCAAGAACTACAACGTAAATATTGCCATCCACACTGATCACTGCCCAGCAGAAAAGCTAGATGGCTACATGCGTCCACTTCTTGAAATTGGCGCTCAGCGCATCAAGAACGGTCAAGCGCCTCTCTTTAACTCACATATGTGGGATGGCTCAGCAGTTGATATGACTGAAAACATGAAGATCGCTGACGAACTTCTTACAAAGTCAGTTGCGGCTCGCACAATTTTGGAAATCGAAATCGGTGTTGTCGGTGGCGAAGAAGATGGCGTGGAAGCAAAACACGATGCCAAGCTTTACTCCACACCTGAAGATGCTTTGATGACAGTCGAAACTCTTGGTCTCGGAGAACGTGGTCGCTACATGGTTGCTGCAACATTCGGCAACGTGCACGGCGTTTACAAGCCAGGCAACGTTGTTTTGCAACCAAAGATTTTGCAGACTTTGCAGGACGCGGTTGTTGCTAAGAAGGGTCTCGCTGCAGGCAGCAAGCCGATGGATCTTGTGTTCCACGGTGGTTCTGGCTCACTACTTTCAGAGATTCGCGACTCACTTGATTATGGTGTAATTAAGATGAATATCGATACGGATACTCAGTATGCATTCACCCGCCCAATCGTTGATCACATGTTTAAGAATTACGACGGTGTACTTAAGATCGACGGCGAAGTTGGAAATAAGAAGGCTTACGATCCACGTGCGTGGGGCAAGGCTGCAGAAGCAGGAATGGCAGCTCGCGTTGCACATGCTTGCGAAGATCTTCGCTCAACCGGTACATCACTAAAAAAGTAATTACTTACTAATTCTAATCTTCGGAAAGGTTTCACCATGCCAGCGTTAGTTTTGCTCGGAGCTCAATGGGGCGACGAAGGCAAGGGAAAAGCCACAGATATTCTCGGTGACCGCGTTGATTATGTCGTTCGCTATCAAGGCGGCAACAACGCGGGCCACACCGTGGTTATCGGAGATCAGAAGTACGCACTTCACTTACTTCCATCTGGAATTTTAAGTCCTAACGTTGTTCCCGTTATCGGTAACGGCGTTGTAATCGACCCAGGTGTATTGCTCGAAGAAATTCGCGGTTTAACTGAACGCGGTATTGATTGTTCAAAGTTAGTTATTTCAACGAATGCGCATTTGATTACGCCGTATCACCGCACCATCGATAAAGTTTCAGAGCGCTTCTTAGGTAAATCAAAGATTGGTACAACTGGTCGTGGAATCGGACCTGCTTATGCGGACAAGATAAATCGCATCGGAATCCGAGTTCAAGATCTCTTTGATCCTTCAATCTTGCGTCAAAAGATCGAAGGCGCCTTGCGCGATAAGAACCAAGTACTAATCAAGGTTTTTAATCGTAAGAATATTGAAGTTGATGAAGTCCTTGATGAATATTTGGCATATGCCGAAATCCTGCGCCCATACGTTGCAGATACTGTTTTGCTTCTTGATCAAGCGCTCAAAGCCGGTAAACGCGTTCTGCTCGAAGGTTCTCAAGGAACTCTGCTCGATGTCGATCACGGTACTTATCCATTCGTAACTTCTTCAAACCCAACTGCAGGTGGCGCTTGCACAGGTTCTGGAATCGGACCAACCAAGATTGATCGCGTCATCGGAATTGTTAAGGCTTACACAACTCGCGTTGGTTCTGGACCTTTTCCAACCGAACTCTTCGATGAAGATGGTGAAAAGCTGCGCACTATCGGTGGCGAAATCGGCGTAACAACTGGTCGTGCTCGTCGTTGTGGTTGGTATGACGCACCAATTGCGCGATATGCGGTCAGAGTTAATGGACTTACAGATTTCTTCCTTACAAAGTTAGATGTTCTAACTGGATGGAAAGAAATTCCAGTATGTGTTGCATATGAGATTGATGGCAAGCGAGTCGAAGAACTTCCCGCTTCACAATCTGATTTCCACCATGCGAAACCAATCTACGAATATTTGCCGGGGTGGAACGAAGATATTTCGGGTGCGCGCAAGCTCAGTGATCTGCCAAAGAACGCCCAGGATTACATTTCATTTTTGGAAAAGATTTCTGGGGCACCGATGAGTGCAATCGGAGTCGGACCTGGCCGTGACCAAACAATTGTTGTAAAGGATTTCATCTAGCCCATGAAAATCCTCCTAGTCGGAAGCGGCGGTCGTGAACACGCACTTGCACTAGGACTCCAAGCAGATCCAGCTTGTACTGAACTTCATTGCGCACCCGGCAATCCCGGGACTGCGCAAATAGCAACCAATCACTCACTTGATGTAAACAATAATGAAGCAGTTTTTTCACTAGCAAAATCATTAAGCATTGACTTAGTTGTCGTAGGTCCTGAAGTTCCACTAGTAAATGGCGTTGCAGACGTACTTCGTGCCGCAGGAATTGCCACATTTGGCCCATCTAAAGCCGCTGCCCAACTTGAAGGATCAAAAGATTTTGCAAAGGGCGTAATGCGTGATGCGGGTGTTCCAACTGCGCGCAGCTTCACTTGCCAGACGCAATCTGAGATGGAACATGCACTTGATTCTTTCGGTACTCCATATGTCGTAAAAGATGATGGACTTGCTGCCGGGAAAGGCGTAGTTGTTACTGATGATCGCCAAGTTGCTTTAGAACATGCCATCTCATGTAAGCGAGTTGTAATAGAGGAATTCTTAAGCGGTCCAGAGATTTCACTCTTTGGAATTTCAGATGGACGAAATATTTTGCCTATGGAACCAGCGCAAGATTTTAAACGTGCCTACGATTTAGATAAAGGACCCAACACTGGAGGCATGGGTGCATATTCGCCTCTTCCATGGGCGCCGGATGACATCGTCGATGAAACTTATGAAAAAGTATTAGCGCCGATGATCGCTGAAATGGCAGCGCGCGGAACACCGTTCGTTGGACTTTTATATGCGGGGCTAGCGCTTACAGATGACGGAATTCGCGTGATCGAATTCAATGCACGCTTTGGTGATCCCGAAACTCAAGTTTTAATTCCTCGACTTAAAACTCCTTTAGCAACACTTTTATACAAAGCGGCAACTGATTCTTTAGATGATGCGGTGCTCGAGTGGCGTGATGACAGTGCGGTTACTGTCGTATTGGCCGCTCCCGGTTATCCGGATGCGCCACAAGTTAACGGCGTAATAACGAAGATTCCAAAGATCGCAGATACTAAAATTTTCCATGCTGGAACTTCGCAAAGTGGAGAAAACTTGGTTTCAAATGGCGGACGAGTAATGACCGTTACCGGAATTGGCTCGGATCTAACCCAAGCGCGCGATCGTGCCTATCGCGCGATCTCGCAGATTGAACTTTCCGGATCTTTCTATCGCAGCGATATTGCGCTCAATGCGTCGGTCGCCGAGAAGGGCAATTAAATGGGGGAGAATAAGCCAGTGAGCGTCCTTGCTGATCGTTATGCATCCAGTGCAATGCGCGCCATCTTCGCACCTGAAGAGAAAATAATTGCAGAACGTCGTCTCTGGCTGGCAGTAGCCCGGGCACAGAACAAACTTGGCCACGCAATTTCAGATGCGGCAATCGCTGATTATGAAAAAGTTATTAATAAAGTTGACCTGGCATCAATCGATGCTCGCGAGAAATTAACCCGCCATGATGTGAAAGCCAGAATTGAAGAATTTAACGCACTCGCGGGACATGAATTAATTCACGCAGGCATGACTAGCCGTGACTTAACCGAAAATATCGAGGCGCTGCAGATAAAAAATGGTCTAGCAATTGTGCACGACAAAGTTGTTGCGGTTCTGGCACAACTTGGTGAAAAGGCAGCACAATATTCAGACCAAGCGATCGCTGGCCGTTCGCATAACGTGCCCGCGCAAATCACAACGCTTGGAAAACGTTTTGCATCTGCTGCCGAAGAATTGCTCTTTGCATACGAGCGCTTGGTTTCCTTACAAGATCGCTATCCGATGCGCGGAATCAAAGGTCCAGTTGGAACTTCACAAGATTCAATTGATTTACTTGGTTCATCAAAGGCGCATCACAGCCTAGAACTTGAAATTGCAAACGAACTTGGTTTTAACCGAGTCCTAGATTCAACTGGTCAGATCTATCCGAGATCATTTGATTATGATGTTGTGACAACTTTGGTTCAGTTAGCAGCAAGTCCATCATCGCTTGCCACTTCAATTCGTTTGATGGCTGGCGCTGAACTTGTAACTGAAGGCTTCAAAGCCGGACAAGTTGGTTCATCTGCAATGCCTCACAAGATGAATACACGTTCCTGCGAACGTATTAACGGCCTCGGCGTGATCTTGCGTGGTTATGCATCAATGGTTTCAGAACTTGCTGGCGATCAATGGAACGAAGGAGATGTTTCTTGCAGCGTGGTTCGTCGCGTTGCTCTGCCAGATGCTTTCTATGCCATCGATGGTCTGCTTGAAACCACACTTACTGTGCTTAGCGAATTTGGTGCTTTCCCCGCAGTAATAGCTGCAGAACTCGATCGTTATTTGCCTTTCCTAGCGACTACAAAGATTTTGATGGCATCTATAAAGGGTGGCGTTGGCCGCGAAGTTGCCCACGAAGTGATCAAAGAACACGCAGTTAAGGCAGCGCTGTTAATGCGCGAAGGCAAAGCAAATACTCTGCTGGATGCTCTTGCCGCTGATGATCGCTTGCCCCTAGATCGCAAAGCCCTTGATGAGCTAATTAGCCAACCAATTGAATTTACCGGCGATGCTCGCCAACAAATTGCTCGAGTTGTAGATCGCATTGACGCGATTACTTCCGCGCATCCTGCCGCAGCGCAGTACAAACCTCATTCCATCAGGTGAGTGGCTTCGGCGCAGCTGGCGCTCCGCCAGCACCAACTATTGCCGGTTGGCAACACCTGCGCACAGGAAAAGTTCGAGACCTTTACACCAACAACGCAGATGAAATTTTATTAGTCGCATCTGATCGCATATCCGCATTCGATTGGGTACTACCAACCACGATTCCAAATAAAGGTGCGATTTTGACTCAGCTGTCACTTTTTTGGTTTGAACTTCTCGAAGATATCGTGCCAAACCACATCATTAGTGATGATGTTCCGGCGCAGGTAATTGATCGCGCCGTAATAGTTAAACCACTTGATATGTTTGAAATCGAATGCGTGGCACGTGGCTACTTAACCGGTAGCGGACTTAGCGAATATAAAGGAAACCAAGCAGTCTGTGGAAATTCGCTTCCATCTGGCCTTGTAGATGGCTCGCAGTTACCGGGCAACATCTTCACGCCAGCAACTAAGGCCGAAATTGGTGATCACGATATAAATATAGATTTTGAATCTGCGGCAAAAATTGTGGGGCTCGATTATGCGGCGCAATTACGCGATTTAACGCTATCTCTCTATGAAACAGCTGCCGACTTTGCTACTAGCCGGGGCATCATCTTGGCTGATACTAAATTTGAATTCGGCCGCGATGCCAAAGGCGTCATAACCCTGGGGGATGAAGTGCTAACCCCAGATTCTTCAAGGTTTTGGGAAAGCTCGACCTGGCAACCAGGTAGCGCCCAAAGCTCATTTGATAAACAATTCGTTAGAGATTTCTTAATAAATAGTGGCTGGGATAAGAAAAGCCCACCACCAGAATTGCCGGCAGAGATCGTAGAAAAAACTGCAGCGCGATATGAAGAAGCATATTTCCGTATTACAGGTACAAAGTTCTAACTAAAAATAAGTAGAGAGAGAAGCAAATGGCAAAGATCGTGGTTGATGTGATGTTAAAGCCCGAAATTCTCGACCCACAAGGAGTAGCAGTCTCTGCTGCCTTGCCTCGTCTGGGATTCACTTTTGCTAAGAGCGTGCGTCAAGGAAAGCGCTTTGAAATAGAAGTTGATGGTGAGCCAACACCTGCACAGTTAGCTGAAGTTGCCAAGGCAGCAGAGACGTTACTTGCTAACCCAGTTATCGAAACCTTCACAGTACGAGTTGAGAAGTAAATGAAAATTGGCGTCGTAACTTTTCCAGGAACGCTGGATGATCGCGATGCTGCGCGGGCTGTTAATCATGCCGGCATGACCGCAATCTCACTCTGGCACAACGATGCGGATCTAAAAGGTGTTGATGCAGTAATTTTGCCTGGCGGCTTCTCCTATGGTGACTACCTTCGCTGTGGTGCGATCTCACGTTTTGCACCGGTGATGGAAAAAATTATCGACGCTGCAAATGGTGGAATGCCATTACTCGGAATCTGCAACGGCTTTCAGGTTTTATGTGAGGCCCACTTGCTGCCAGGGGCGCTAACTCGCAACCACGAACTTCATTTCTTATGCCGTGATCAAAAATTAGAGATCGCAAATAACCAAACGGCTTGGACATCTTCTTATTCAGTTGGTCAGGAAATCATTATTCCTCTGAAAAATGGCGAAGGCTCATTCCAATGTGATGATGCCACCCTTGCCGCTCTTGAAGGCGAAGGACGAATAATCGCGCGATATGTAGGTGAAAACCCCAATGGATCACGGAATAAAATTGCAGGTATTACAAATGCGCGCGGCAATGTGGTCGGCTTAATGCCACACCCAGAACATGCGATTGATACTTTAACAGGACCAACTGCTGACGGTTTGGGATTCTTCACATCAGTCTTGAAAGCTATGGTGAAATAATTGGCACTAGATACTGTTGCGATTGCCCAAAAAAATCCAGATTCGGTTCAGCCATTTGCCGAACTTGGGCTAAAGCCCGATGAATATGCGCGCATTAAAGAAATTTTAGGACGTCGTCCAACTTCATCTGAGCTTGCTATGTATTCAGTGATGTGGTCTGAACACTGTTCTTATAAATCTTCGAAGGTTCACTTAAAACAATTCGGCGATAAGGCAGTTAAGACAGATGCTCTTCTAGTTGGCATTGGTGAGAATGCTGGCGTTGTTGATGTTGGTCAAGGATATGCGGTTACCTTTAAAATCGAATCTCATAACCACCCATCATTTATTGAACCGTATCAAGGCGCAGCCACCGGTGTTGGTGGAATCGTGCGCGATATTTTGACAATGGGTGCTCGTCCGATTGCGGTTATGGATCCACTTCGCTTTGGACCAGCTGATGCACCAGATACTCGACGAGTAC
>CAWUTY010000065.1:0-6018 GCA_963925575.1 Candidatus Nanopelagicaceae bacterium | reverse complement strand
GCCTTCAACGATGACCCGCCCAAAGATGCCAAAGCCGCTCATGGACGGTAGTCTCACACATACAGGTTTTGAAATAAAGAAGAAAACAAGTCGCTAATAAGGAGAGAAAATGAAGAACTTATTCACACCAAAGATAACTGTCCACGCACACTGCGATCTGCCATGTGGCGTTTACGATCCAGCACAAGCCAAGATCGAAGCGCAATCTGTTAAGGCATGCATGGAAAAGTATGCAGCTAATCCATATGCAGATTTCCGCTCACGTTCTGTTGCGATTAAGGAAGAGCGTTCACACCAAGTTAAAGAGCACCTATGGGTTCTCTGGACTGATTACTTCAAGGCGCCACACTTTGAGAAGTATCCAAATCTTCATTCACTATTTAATGAAGCAACCAAGTTGGCAGGAGCTGCCGGCACAAAGGGAACTCAAGATGTAGCAGTTGCTGACAATCTGATCGCAAAGATCGATGAGATTGCAGAAATCTTCTGGGCCACCAAGAAGGCTTAATTACTGATCAGGGTTATTCAATAAAGATTGAGCGGCGGTGCGCGCGAGGAAAGATACTCGCTCGACCGCCGTTCTTTCTATAACGGCATAAGCAATATGCCGCTCTCCTTCGTAGACATCACATTCAAACATCATTGTTCGATCTACAACTTCGGTACAACGAGCATTGGCTCGTATTTCAGAACCAATACCTACAGAGTCAATTAGCGAGATATCAAATTTATCAACGACCGTTGTTTCGCCATTTTCTAGAAGTTCGACAAGTGCGGCAACGCAAGCGCTCTCCATGACGCTCATTAAGTGACCTGGTGCAAGGATTGGTAAATCTGAAATTCCCATTGCCAAACAAGTATCGCCCGGCCGAACTGTCATTACAGAGAAGCCGACTGCCCCGATAATTTCTTCAGCTGTCTTCATATCGCTCAACATGTGTCTGCTCAATTTGAATTTCGCGGTGTTCCACATTTCCAAACTCATCTATTTCAATAGATATCTCAGTCATGCTGATCTGGGTGACTACTTCGGTAACACCAGCACCGCCAGTGGCTTGGCGCAATAACTCTTCATGAATGCTGCGGTGCAGATCTTCAGGGGCTTTCTCATCACATGAGCGACGCAGCACATCTTGTAACAAGATATGCATCGCTTGTTCATGATCAACTTCTGACTGGCATGCTGGGCAAGTGTTTAGGTGAGAGGCGATTGCTTGCGGATTTTGTGATTCTTCAACCACGCCTTCGATGATAAACACAACGGAGGAGAGAACTTCAATACAAGGAATCTCTTCGATATGGCTCATTTCTTCTCCCCCTTTCCTTTTTTAGACTCGGTGGAGTAACCGAGTTCCTTTGCATAATCGGCGAGCTTCTCGCGAAGTAATTTGCGACCGCGATGCAGTCGAGACATGACCGTTCCGGCTGGAACATCAACGATGTTGGCAATTTCCTTATATGAGAATCCTTCTACATCTGCTAAATAAACTGCGATGCGAAATTCTTCTGGGATTTCTTGCAGCGCACGCTTTATATCGCTATCCGGTAGGTTCTCTAACGCTTGCGCTTCTGCAGATTTTCCGAGATCACTGGTGTGTGATTGCGCTTTCGCTAACTGCCAATCTTCAAGTTCGCCAGATGCTAATTGTGGGCGTCTTTGATCTTTGCGATATGAATTAATAAAAGTAGTTGTCAGAACGCGATACATCCATGCGCGTAGATTTGTGCCTTCTTCAAATTGGTGGAACGAATTAAAAGCCTTTAAATAGGTATCCTGAACTAAGTCGCGCGCATCCTCTGGATTTTTTGTGTAACGAAGGGCTGCTGCATATAACTTGTCCATATACACAATGGCATCGCGCTCGAACCGAGCGTTGCGATCGGTAGCGCTTTCTAGGACTAAATCTTTCGATGCCATCGCTTACACACTATCCCAATGAGGTTGGAAATGCCCAACAAGTGATGCTCAAAAGAGAGTCTGTGCTTCACCTAATTCAAAGGGATCAATGAGTTCGGGCCCGTTATTGGCAACCAGGTTTACCCGCGGCGCTACTGGGCGAGTGACCAAAGCGCGCGCTGGATCAGGAATATCCATTAGTGCAATTAAGGTTTCGATTTCGCGGTTCTGCGGATCTAGCCAGGTATCCCAACGATCACTCGGCATAAATACCGGCATGCGGCTATGAATCGTTGCAAGTTCACCAACTGCTTCGCGAGTGATTATTGCAGCACTTTGAATTTCGGCGCCGTTTTCATTTTTCCAGGTACTCCAAATCCCGGCGATGGAGAGTGAAGTATTTTCTTGATCAGATGAAATATAAAAAGGTTGTTTCGGCGGATACTTGCCCAGCGATGTCGCCCATTCGTAATAACCCGTTGCGGGAATTAAGCAGCGCGTTGTGCGAAAGGCTTGGCGAAAAGTTGGTTTCTCGTGAATAGATTCACTGCGTGCATTAATGGCATGTGATTGCGAATTACGTGCCTCAATAAAATTCTTCTGCCAAGGTGCGATTAATCCCCAAGATGCGCTATCTAGAATTCGCCCCTGTTGGTTATCGCGAATAATGTAAATCTCATTTGTAGGAGCGATATTCCAATTCAGTGGCAGAGATTTATCAACTAGTGATGCATCGAGATCAAACCGCTCGATGATCTCGTCCATTCCTTGCGCTTGGGCATAACGACCGCACATGGGTAGAGAGTAGACTGCCGCTTATGCTCTGGCCTGCTCCACTACGTGGGAGAAATGCAGTCAGCGCGCGAGTAGTTATTCCGGGTTCAAAATCCGTTACCAACCGCGCGCTAATTCTTGCTGCTCAAGCCAACTCACCTTCAATATTAAAACGCCCGCTTATTTCGCGCGATACCGAGCTAATGGTCGCCGGCCTTAAGGCAATGGGGGTTGGCGTAACGGATGAGAAAGTCGGCGCTGACCCAGCTTGGAAAATTACACCTTCAAAATTGCAGGGTCCTGCCAAAGTAGATGTTGGAAATGCTGGAACTGTAATGCGCTTTCTTCCGCCACTTTCAGCACTCGCCCAAGGAGATATTTCATTCGATGGTGATCCCAGGTCTTATGAACGACCACTTGGCCCGGTTATCGCAGCACTTGAAGAACTAGGAATTGAAATTGAACACGATGGACGCTATAGCCTGCCGCTTATTGTGAAGGGCAGAGGAATAATTCCGGGAGGCGCGCTAACAATTGATGCCAGCGCATCAAGTCAATTCTTATCCGCACTTCTGCTGATCGCGCCAAGTACAAGCAACGGAATTACAGCAACACATAAGGGCGGCGCACTTCCATCAATGCCGCATATTGATATGACGGTGCAGATGTTACGTGACTTTGGTGCCAAAGTATCTGTTGATAAAGCAGCGCAGAATTGGCGTGTTGAATCTGGGGCGTTGCACGGTGTTGATTTGGTTATCGAACCTGATCTTTCAAATGCGGCTCCTTTCCTATCTATTGCAATGGTTTGCGGCGGATCAATCACGATCGCAGATTGGCCAAAGCAGACAACTCAACCAGGAGACCAACTGCGGGAAATCTTGACGCAAATGGGCGCGCAGGTTTCATTTAATGACGCGGGCTTAACGCTCACCGGTGGAGAATCTATTCATGGAATTGATATCGATCTGCATGACGTTGGCGAATTAACACCAGCGATTGCAGCGTTGGCAGCCCTTGCTGATTCACCTTCACATCTGCGCGGTATCGGCCATCTTCGTTTACACGAGACTGATCGCTTAGCGGCGCTAACCCGCGAGATTAACTCACTTGGCGGAAGCGTTGCTGAAGATGAAACTTCACTTCGCATAACCCCGGCAGGTGCTTTTGGGAAAGGTTTACACGGTGGAACATTTCATACTTATGACGATCATCGTCTGGCCACAGCAGGTGCGGTTATTGGGCTTTTGATTCCCGATGTCGAAATTGAAAATGTGGCGACAACTCGTAAGACTTTGCCTGATTTTCCTGGGCTTTGGCAGAGTTTGATCTCATGACACCGCGCGAATTCGACGAATCCGACGCTCGTATTCGCCCTAGTCGCCGCACGCGCCCGCGCAGTAAAGACCGCCCTGCGCATGCCGATGCAATTAGCGCACTAGTAACAACTGTCGATCGTGGTCGCACGACATGTATAACAAATGAAGGTGTGATCGTCACCGCTATGAAAGCCCGCGAGATGGGGCCGAAATCTGTAGTTGTCGGTGATTTGGTAAATTTAGTTGGAGATGTAACCGGAACCACGGGTTCACTTGCTCGAATTGTTTCGATTGAACCACGTCGCAACAGCCTTAGTCGAACAGTCGATGATGCTGCCAAGGTGGAGCGAACAATTGTGGCAAATATAGATCAATTGGTAATTGTGGTTGCTGCAGCAAATCCAGAACCACGCCGCGGTTTAATCGACCGTTTCTTAGTCTGTGCCTTTCATGAAAATATAAAGCCAATCATCTTGGTCACTAAGACCGATGTCGCACCTGTTCCAGAATTTATGCACGAATATGAAACTCTGGGCGTTCAGATTGCTACCGCTGCGATTAAATCTGATTCCCGAGAAGTTGATCTAGATCAATTATTTTCAATTCTAAAAGGTAAGACCTCCGTACTTGTTGGACATTCTGGTGTTGGTAAATCAACTCTCATTAACGCACTCGTCCCTCACGCAGACCGCGTAACTGGTGATGTAAATGATGTGACTGGCCGCGGGCGCCACACTTCATCGAGTGCGATTGCGCTGCCTTTGGCCGCTGATTTATCACCAAAAGAAGGTTGGATAATCGATACCCCTGGAATTCGCGCATTCGGACTTGCTCATTTAGATTCCAATCGAATCGTTGCCGCTTTTGGTGATCTTTTTGAAGTAGTTCAAAATTGCATGCCAAATTGCTCACACCATGAAGTTGGCTGCCAATTAAACGAATGGGCTGCGCCAAATGGCGTAGCAAATATCGAAAGATCTGCTCGCGTTTCCAGTCTGCGCACTTTGCTCGAACTCAAAGATTCAAACCCACCCGCGCTAGACTGACAACATGTCTTCTACGCGCGGCAATGACCTAGCACTTGCCATGCGCCTGGCCGATGCTGCAGATTCAATCACTATGGCGCGATACCAATCTATAGATTTGGTAGTCACAACTAAGCCAGATGATTCACCTGTAACAGATGCCGACAAGGCATCGGAGGAAGCAATTCGCGCGCTACTTAAGAGCCACCGACCAGATGATGGAATTGTTGGTGAAGAATTTGGTGATGATGCCGCTGGTGCCCAACGTTATTGGGTAATTGATCCAATCGATGGCACTAAGAATTTCTTACGCGGTGTACCAACTTGGGCAACCCTAATTGGCTTAATTGAAAAACAGAGTGATGGTTCCGAAGTCGTAGTTGTCGGAGTAGTTAGCGCGCCCGCACTCTTTCGCCGTTGGTATGCCAGCGAAGGCAATGGCGCTTTCGTTTCTTTAAATGGCGGCACCCCGAAGCGAATATCAGTTTCACAAGTAAGTGAAATTAAAGATGCTTCTATTTCTTACTCTGACTTTATTGGTTGGGATCAACGTTTGGCACCGTTTCAAGAGCTTCTCGAATCAGCCTGGCGCACCCGCGGCATCGGAGATTTCTGGTCACATATGTTGGTTGCCGAAGGCGCAGTCGATGTGGCAATCGAACCAAAGTTGGCGATCTGGGATATGGCAGCGCTAGATATCGTTGTGCGCGAAGCTGGTGGAAGATTTACCAATACAGCGGGTATAGATGGAAGTCTGGGTGGTAGCGGCCTTTCTACGAACTCTGCGATTCACCAAAAGATTGTAGATAAATTAAATGGCCGTTGAACCACGCACCTTCTCCGTCTCTGGAATGACCTGCTCTTCATGCGTGAACTCAATTGAAAAATCACTGAAAGAGATCGATGGCGTAAGTGCCAGCGTTAACTTTGCAACCGAGACAGTTCATATTTTGGCACCGGCCGAAATAAAAAGCAGTGAAATTATCAAGAAGATTAAGGGCGC
>CAWUTY010000064.1:0-3302 GCA_963925575.1 Candidatus Nanopelagicaceae bacterium | reverse complement strand
GTCTAAGGCTCAGCCTCTCCGAATTTCCTATTTGATCAGTTATTCTCACCTCATGAGTGAGCTACGCCTAACCGGTAAGACCCCAGATGGGGTGCACCTAGCTCTCACCGATCAGAACGGCGCCGAGTTCTCTCTGCGCATTAGCGACACTCTTCGCGCAACCGTAAATCAACCGCGCCTTACCGCCGTTTCCGCAGGTGAAGAAAATCAAGTGATGAGCGTTAAAGAGATGCAACGTCGTCTGCGCGCTGGCGAAACTATGGATTCGATAGCACGTGATGGAAATATCTCAGTAGAAAAAGTAGAACGATTTGCTAGCCCTATCTTGCAAGAGCGAATTTTTATTATTGATCAGGTGCATGGCTTATCTCCTCGCCGCGAAGGCAAAGATGGCGGTCGCGATCATTTATCTTTTATTGAATTAGTGATATCAAAGTTATCGCCACGCGGGGTTGATATCGATGCACTCAATTGGAATACCTGGCGCCTAGAAGATGGCACATGGACAATCGAACTTCATTTTCCAAACCGTGACGGTTCTGGCGTTGCACAATTTAGTTATGACGGACAGCGCCGAAGCATTTCCGCGCTCGATAATAACGCTGCATGGATGATTGGGGAAGAAGCGCCAGTCCGACGCATTGAACCTGGAATAATTTACTCACAGCCAACTCATCCTTCACGAATCAAGGCTCCAACAGAGCAACGTGAACCGATCCGCATCGACAGCGCGCCAATACGCAGCGTTGCATCATCACTCGATGATCTTCCTGATAACGACCCAACTGATGAAGAATTTGAAGCAGAATTAACTCGCGAAACACCCCGATTGGTTTCTATTCGTGAAACTCCAGCACCAGCAGATAAGGCTGATGGAATTATTGCGCGCGCCAAGGTTCCGTCATGGGATGAAATTATGTTTGGTCAGAAGCCAACCGAAGAAAGTAAGCCTGAAAACTAATTAACGACTGCAGTTAAAAGCGGCACAAAGCTTTCTATATCAGTGTCTCCCCCATGATGGCCCACCATGGCACTTTCCTGATTTTCTCGTTCTGCCTCAATTAATATTAAATCACCTTGTGCGATTACGACTAAGTCGCCAATACGATCGGATGCATCAGCGCTAACTTCGCCACCAAAGAGTCCGGAAATCTTTGCTTCTTCGCGAGTATGGACAATCGCTTTTGCACCTAAGAATTCACGCCAACGCTGCGCGCTCTCTTGTATAGCGGATTCACTCGCACCATCGCTCAAATACAAATGTCGAGCACGTGGCTCGCCTGCAATGGTTGCGATATCGGTTGCTAAATCATTATCTAGTCCGATAACAATCTTCTCTCCGACATTGATCATTCCGTGATCAGCAGTTAACCAAAGCCTGGTTTGACGTGGCAGTTGCTGTAATAATTTGGCGACTAATTGGTCGATCGCAGTAAGAGCTGCTAACCATTTTTCAGAGCCAACCCCATCGCTGTGTCCAGCAACATCTAATTCATTCACATAGAGATAAACGAAGGCTGGCGTACTTTTCAACGCTTGTACTGTCTCTATAACTAAATCTGCATAAGTATTTGCGCCCTTGTATTGCGCACCACGAAAGACTGCGCGCGTAAATCCCGAATCTTCATAACGCTTTGCCGCAACATGTGTCACATTTATATTTTGGGCAGCCGCACGTTCAAAGAGCGTTGGGACCGGCTGCCAAATAACTGGGTCTACTCGTTCATCCCATCGAAGCGAATTTAATATCCGTCCCCCGCTGCGTGGTACTTGCACGGTGTATCCCAGCATTCCGTGTTCACCAGGATTTACACCGGTCGTAAGCGTTGCCAGACTTGTTGCCGTCGTTGATGGAAATGAAGTTTTAACAGCGCCATGTCTAATTAAGGAAGTCATCGTTGGAATGTAGGTTGCATATTTAGCGACCGCATCGGCGCCCAGCCCATCAATTAAAAACAGTAGCTCGCGCCCAGCAGGGCTTGGCCCGCATTGAATTTGATCGATTAAGTCGACTAACCCCAGACTGGCAAAGAGCGATGGAGTAATTTGCGACAGATGCACGGAGGTATCTTCTCATGGGTAAGGTTGGGGTTATGAACCACCGAATGCCATTTGCGCCATCGCCAGAAGTTGCTGCTGCACTCGCCGAAGGTCGCCCGATCGTTGCACTTGAATCCACGATCATCAGCCATGGTTTACCTCGGCCACAAAATCTTGAAGTAGCTCGTGAAGTTGAAGATATTGTCCGCGATCACGGCGCTGTACCCGCAACAATTGCGGTGCTCGACGGCGTTGTTCATATTGGCTTAACTGACGATCAACTTAAGGAAATCGCCAATCGTGACGATATTGCTAAAGCATCTAGCCGCGACCTGGCAATTATTTCGGCAAGTGGAAAATCTGCAGCAACAACTGTTGCGGCAACTGCTCATCTAGCAGCGTTGGCTGGAATTCGCGTCTTTGCGACAGGCGGTTTAGGTGGAGTACATCGCGATGCCAATGAAACTTTCGACGAGTCTGCAGATCTGACAGCTTTGTCACAACTAGATATAACAGTTGTGTGCGCTGGAGTTAAATCAATTTTAGATGTGGCTGCAACTCTAGAGCGTTTAGAAACTTTGGCAATCGGCGTAGTCGGATATAAAACAACTTCCTTCCCAGGTTTCTACTTAACTGATTCTGGTTTTACTATCGAGCACAGTGTGCAAAGCGCTGCTGAAATTGCCAAAATAATTCGGGCGCGTGAAGCGCTGCGTACTAATAAGAGCGCGCTGATTGTGGCAAATCCAGTCAAACACGAGATGGATCGCAAGCGCCATGATGCGATTCTCAAGAGTGGCTTAGCAGCTGCTCGCAAGGCCGGAATTATTGGTAAGGCAGTTACTCCATTCTTGTTGGAGCATTTCCACAGAACCAGTGAAGGCGAATCACTTTCGGTCAATATAGAAATCATCAAATCTAACTCGGCACTTGCCGCAGATATTGCAGTTGCGAAGCAACACCAATAAACAAAAGGGAAATTGATGTCAATACAAGTACTTTGCATTGGTGATGTAATGCTTGATGTGATAGTCCGCATAGATGTTGCACCAGAGAAAATTAACTACGGCAGTGACACTGCAAGTCGCATCAGCACGGGCAGCGGTGGCGCTGCAGGCAATGAGTGCCAACGGCAAGCTGTTCTTGGGCGAGAACCCCTTGCGCTCCGCGGCATGGCAGCAGGTCCCGGTCATGAAGATGTCGGAGAGATGCTGGGAAGCAAAACCCGACATGTGCGCATTCGGACTGTGTGCACCCGACAC
>CAWUTY010000063.1:0-3417 GCA_963925575.1 Candidatus Nanopelagicaceae bacterium | reverse complement strand
GATGACACCTCTGCAATTCAACGCCTTCCGTGGATATTTATCATCATCTAGCGGCTTTCAATCTGCGCAGTTTAGAAAAGTAGAGGCGCTACTAGGCCGACGTGATTCCAAGATGTCATCACATCTACCGAAAGATGTGCAAGCAGAGATCAAGGAAATTACTTCTCGCAATTCGATCTGGGATTCGACACTGGCTTACTTAAGTAAGCGCGGACATAAAATTCCCGCAGAAATTCTGGAACGCGATAAATCAAATCATTATCAAACAGATCCACGCGTTATTGAAGTATTACTTGCCGTTCATCGCAACGATCCAGAATCTGCAATGGTCTGCGAAAGGCTGATGGATATTGATGAAGGTTTACAAGAATGGCGATATCGCCACGTGAAAATGGTGGAACGCACTATCGGTCAAAAAGCTGGTACCGGTGGATCAGATGGAGTTAAATATTTAGCAAGCACTTTATTTAACCCCGTTTTTAAGGATCTCTGGGATATCCGCTCTCAGTTCTAAAGCGGCATTTTCAGAAGACGCGCTTGGTTAGATCTTTCCTGTCGAATATAAATACAAGATAGCCACGATCGAAATAACTGCGGCCCCCGCTATGAGAGCGAGTTGTACCCACTTGGGTATCCCAACTTTATCAGCGGCTATTTGTGCATAGGTTCGCGTGTGCACCATTACGCGCGCTGCCCAAGCAAACTCAGTGGCCAAAATTCCAAGTCCTGCCAAGAGGATTAAAATTCCAGGGCCGGGACCAACCAAAGCAATTGCACCAAATACAGTTATGAGCCCACCAATTGCACCAATAATTACGCGCCAGACAACGCGGCCAATTTGGGTCTTCTTAAACCAAGTTCTAATCTTCATTTCTTTTTAATCACCTCTATATGCTCACCATACGCGGCTTCAGCAATTTGCGCACGACGAGATTTATATTTTTGGGATGCCCCGGTAATTAAATGTTCAAAGCGTTGCTCACCTTTTATTAGCGCATGTAACTCTTTGGCTGTGTTTTGATCGCCCCAAACTGGTGGTTCTTGGCGAGTAACTTGCACAACTATATGTGGGTGGAGTGCACGATAAATGAGTCCAACTCTGCGAAGACCGAGATATGCAACATGGCGCATTCCGCGATTAATATGTTCTTGAATATTTAAATGCAGGTAAGTCGCTCGCGATGGTCTAATCGGTTCTTTTCTAATCGCGAGTTCATAGAGAATCTTGGCAATTTCCACACCGCCAGTCGGTTCGGGCAATTCTCGACATTTACCTGATAAACGTGCGCGAATTTCAGGATCTTGCAGTTGTCTTACTTTGGCTGTCACATCTGCCAGATTCGCTTGATCAGCGCGCAGGGCAAATCCAAAATCGTGGCACCACTTAGCCCGCGCCTCTTGATCATCGGTTCCACGAATGTTTGATACAAAAACCGTCGGCACTTGCGCTGGCAACAACTCGTGAACCCCGTTATAACCGGTGGCGCAAACACTGGCATCAAAGGCGTGCAGTAATTTAGCCAGGGGAAAGTAACGCACAACGCGAATATCTAAACCAACTGGTGCAAGTGAATTGCCATCTTTATCAAGTGGTTGCTTAGTCAAAATAACTTGTAAGTCTTTCCACCCGAGCAACCCGGATAACGCGGCAGTCATCTTCTCGTTCACATCGCTATCGCCAGTTCCGAGTTGAACTAGAACAGCGGGTTGGTTCAAATCTAGCCCCAGAATGTTGCGCGCTTCATCACGAGTAAAGGCGTCGTTTTTTTGAAAGAGCGAAACGGGTGAAGTTAGCGTCGCATCTTTACGGACAGCCGTTGGCCCAAAATCATAGCTGCGCGCAATGTCACCAGGTTCAACAATGTGATCCATCATCTTTGATTGCAGTCCGAGTACAAATCGTTGCGGTTTCTTCTGCCAAAGACCACGACGTACCCAAACTAATGAAAGTTTCGGATGGCCAAATTTTGCGGCAATAACACCTGGGTAGGGAACGACTCCATCGAAAGATAAAACTTTTGCGCCAGTTTCATCGACAAGTGCCAACAATCTGTCACGCAAGTACGCGTCCCATTTTTCGCGAGACATCCATAAACGATCGCGGCCTGGAATATATTCACAACGTATTCCCATAAATTCTGGTACTTCGGCAATTCCGCCGGCCATAGAAACAATAATTGGATTTGCATATTCTTTTAAGGCAAGTGCTATCGCAGATGCGCGCGCTAAATGGCCCATTCCTACGCCATTACTTGTTGCAAGAATAATCGTTGGTTTTTCCATAATAATCAGAAGTTTAGGAGACACGCCCGAACTTCTCGCATAAAAATGGGGTGGGGTTGCAACTTTTTTTGACTTCGGAGATACTTATCTCACATTCGAAAGAATGAAAATGACGGGGAGAGTACTTCTCAAACGAGTTTCTAAATCAGAAACCTTTGCCGTACAGCTTTAAAATGATTACACAATCGCATCATGCGGAAAGTTTTAGATCAACACCAGCAACATCCACGCCGATATCTCCTGAAAAAGTAGCTTCCTTACTGGCTTCAGAGTGGCAACTATTTACAAACAACACCAAGGGTTCACAGGCCGAGAGCGCACGCTCCATGAAGTCACTGCCCCTTGGCGTTACCTCCAGTTTTCAACATTGGGATCCATATCCGATCTCAATCGTCTCGGCTAAAGGTGCCTGGATGACCGATGTCGATGGACGCCAGCTTCTGGATCTCTCAATGGGATTCGGCGCAATGCTTGCCGGCCACCTCAACCCTGTGGTTGTCGAAGAAGCGAAAGCGGCGCTAGATACCGGAATGCTCTTCGTAACACCTTCACCAATCTCAACTGATGCTGCTGAGCGAATTTGTCGCCGCTTTGGAATTGATCAAGTTCGTTTTACTAACTCGGGCACTGAATCAACAATGTATGCCGTGCGTGTTGCGCGATCAGCAACCGGAAAGAGCGACATCGTAAAAGTCGAAGGCGGCTACCACGGTAGTTATGACCCATTCGTTATATCCGCTAAACCATCTTTAGAAAAGGCTGGCGATGCCGAAGATCCAACTCCAGTTGCAGATTCAAATTTAGTTGCTGGAAACGTCTTTGTTGTTCCATATAACAACCCGGATGCGTTGGAACGTATATTTGAAAAACATTCAAAAACAATTTCTTGCTTTATTGTCGAACCGGTTCTTGAAAATATCGGCATCGTTCTACCTGATGCTGGCTATCTAGAACGTGTACGCGAACTCTGCGACCAATACGGAATCATTTTGATTTTTGATGAAGTTAAAACTGGACTTACTGCAGGACATCAAGGGGCAGCACAACGCCTTGGCGTTCAACCAGATTTGATCACTCTTGCTAAATCAATCGGTGGCGGACTTACTCTCGCTGCATTTGGTGGAAAAAAGAAGT
>CAWUTY010000062.1:0-3514 GCA_963925575.1 Candidatus Nanopelagicaceae bacterium | reverse complement strand
AACGTTGCGGGCGGCCAATCCACTGTACTTTCACGCCCATCTCGTTAAGGCGATCGCGGCGGTTGCGCAGAACATCGCGGCTATAGCCCATCAAGAACTTCACTTCTTCAGGGCTGCGCTTCCAATTCTCTGTGGAGTATGCGTAAGCACTTACTTCTTTCACGCCAAATTCAATACATGCTTCAACGATATCGAAGAGAACTTTTTCACCAGCTTGATGACCTGCTGTGCGAGGTAGCCCACGCTCTTTAGCCCAGCGCCCATTTCCATCCATCACTATCGCGATGTGTTCGGGAACCTCAATCTTCTTAGCCACTGTTTCTAAACTCTCTCCACGATCGGCAAGCTGCGTAGCCCGCGTTCCAGGTGCCATTGTAAGTAAGCAACTACCAAACCACTAGCCTCGCGGCGATTTCTTGGTTCACTGGCTTGCGCGATATCCCAATCACCACTTAATAAAGCACCTAACAACTGCAGCGTTTCTGGCGCAGGTGTTGCGCAAGCAGATGATCGACAGTCCGAACAAACAGAACCGCCGCCGACTAGCGAGAAGTAACGATGTGGTCCAGGTTTTTCACAACTTGAACAATTTGATGTCGATGGTGCATAACCACCGATGGCGAGTGAGCGAAGCAAGAAGGCATCCAGAATAAGAGATGCGTCATAGCGATTTTCAGAAAGGGCTTTCATGCCGCCGACGACCAATTGAAATTCTTGCAGCGCTGGTTCGTACTCTTGCGAAGTAAAGCGTTCGGCTGTTTCTAAAATTGCTGAAGCAATCGTCCAACGCTGGTAATCCTCGGTCAGAGTTTCGCCGTAGTTATTTATCGCTTCAACTTGAGTAATCGTGTCGAAGGTACGGCCCTTATGTAATTGAATATCAACGTGGCTACCGGGCTCAAGGCGCGCACCAAATTTGGACATGGTGCGACGAACACCTTTTGCCACACCGCGAACTCGGCCATGTTCGCGAGTTAGTAATGTGATGATGCGATCTGCTTCACCCAGCTTCTGGGTGCGCAAGATAACTGCTTCGTCACGATAAAGGCTCACGAAGGTAAAGGTAGTCAGCGAATAGCGCGATTTATTGCAGACACGACCGCTTTAAGTGAAGCAGTTGTGGTGTTGGGGTCGATTCCTGCCCCCCAAAAAACTTCGCTACCAATTGAGCACTCGAGATAGGCAGCAGCAGATGCATCGCCGCCGGCAGATAGTGCGTGCTCGTAATAATCAAGGACTCGCACATCAACGCCATATGCTTGCAAAATATTGCAGAATGCAGCGATCGGACCATTTCCTTGGCCAGTAAGTTCTTTAACTTCTCCGCGATCAAGAATTGTCACAGTTAAGTGAACATCTTCATTGAGGACCGAAGTTTGCGAAAGACCTTTCAGGCGGAATCTTCCCCACGGCGCTGACTCAGTTGGCAAATATTCATCTTCATAAATATTCCACATAGCATCCGCAGTAATTTCTCCGCCTTCCGAATCTGTCTTAGCCTGCACAACACGGCTGAAATCAATCTGGTGACGTCGCGGTAAATCGAGGTGATGTTCATTCTTCATCAAATAAGCAACGCCACCCTTGCCAGATTGCGAATTAACGCGGATGACTGCTTCATAAGTGCGACCAATATCTTTTGGATCGATCGGCAGATAAGGAATAGCCCAAGTAAATTGATCTTTATCGACGCCAGCGGCCTTGGCATCTTTTTCAAGGTAATCAAAGCCTTTCTTAATTGCATCCTGATGCGAACCAGAAAATGCCGTGAAGACAAGGTCACCACCATAAGGATGACGCTCGGGTACGCGCAGTTGATTGGCATATTCCACAGTGCGACGGATCCCATCAATGTCTGAGAAATCAATCATTGGATCAATACCATGTGAAACTAAGTTCATACCAAGTGTCACCAGGCAAACGTTTCCGGTGCGTTCGCCATTTCCAAATAAAGTTCCTTCGATACGATCGGCGCCTGCCAAGTAGCCAAGTTCGGCTGCTGCAACACCTGTGCCACGATCATTATGTGGGTGAAGTGACACGATTACGCTCTCGCGATTTTCTAGGTTGCGACACATCCATTCGATGGAATCTGCATAAACATTAGGCGTAGCCATTTCAACTGTGGCAG
Source organism: Candidatus Nanopelagicaceae bacterium (assembly GCA_963925575.1). Classification (GTDB taxonomy): domain Bacteria; phylum Actinomycetota; class Actinomycetes; order Nanopelagicales; family Nanopelagicaceae; genus Planktophila. Next base: position 1,383 of record CAWUTY010000062.1, on the reverse strand, counting down.
GTAAGTTCATGATTGTTTTCCACTGTGGAGTTGGTTTCCAGATCGCATTTACCGCGTTGCAAACTTCAACGGCAAACTCAAGTTCAGTGCCAGTATAGGACTCAGGTGAATACTCAAATGAAACTTTTGTACCGGGAACAGTTGAAACTAGATCAAGGCATAACTGCGCCCCATCAGTTGCAATCTTTTTAATGCCGTCCTTATCAAGACCAAAAACCACGCGGCGTTGCAGCGTTGAAGTCGAGTTATATAAGTGAACAATTGCCTGCTTTGATCCCTGTATGGATTCATAAGTGCGGCGAATAAGTGGATCGCGAGCTTGAGTTAATACCTGAATAACCACATCATCAGGGATCAGACCTTCATCGATAATTTTACGGACGAAATCGAAATCAGTTTGTGAAGCAGATGGGAAACCAACTTCAATCTCTTTGTAACCCATCTCGACCAGCAACTTAAACAAAGCTAACTTGCGCGGCGTATCCATGGGATCGATCAAAGCCTGATTGCCATCGCGCAGATCAACTGAGCACCACTGTGGCGCCTTGTTCATCTGCTTAGTTGGCCAAGTGCGATCTTTAAGATCTACCGGGATAAATGATGAATAACGATGAACGGGCATCACCGAGGGTTTTTGATCTGGAAAATTCTTTTTTGATGACATTTTTAAAGCTCCTAATTGTTTGGGTTTTGTCGGGTTTTACCGGTGCGACAAACCCCGCGGCGAGGGGACCGGTTTACTTGGCCCCGCCACGGCAGCGAAGGAGGAGGCTGCGAAGTGATGTCATGGATAGATAGTAACGCGGCTTAGCAAATAGGAGCAAATAAGGCTTAGAAAACGTGAATCTGCTCCATTACTTCCATGATCTTTACCGTTTCAGCAAGGCTCAATATTGGACTTTCAGTGAGGCCTTTTGCGATGCATTCTTCAACGTGAATCCCTTGGTATTGCATGCCGCGGCCAGAAATCTTTTCTTCATACTTGCGCACCAACTTATGTTGGTTATCGTAGATAGAAAATGTGGTTTGTTCGAAGAACCAGCCATCAATTTCAATTCTTCCCTTTGTGCCATGAATTGCCGCATTTAGCGTGCCGGCCATTGTCATACATGAATTAACCAGTGCCAGACTTCCGTTGTTGTATTGCAAGACAGCAGCAGTGGCTGAATCAACTCCGGTATCCGTCATAATCGATTTTCCACTGACTGAATCTGGAAAGCCTAAAGTTCTAATCGCCATATGCATTGGATAAATACCTAGGTCATAGTGAGCGCCGCCGCCTTGTTCGCGGTTCCAAAGGCGAGGTGCTCGCTCGATAGGCAAGAACTGGCTGTGATCTGCATATACAAAGTGCGGTGTGCCAATTTCTCCAGAATCTATTGC
>CAWUTY010000061.1:0-4262 GCA_963925575.1 Candidatus Nanopelagicaceae bacterium | reverse complement strand
TGTGCCACGACGGTGAGTCTTTTCCTTAACGATGACATCTTCAGGATTATCAACGATACCTTTAACGAGGTGCTCGAGAGCTTCGTCCATCATTGTTATTCAGCGGCCGCTTCAGTTGGTGTTTCTTCCACTACATCTGCAGTCACAACTTCAGCTGGAACCTCTGCCACGACATCGGTCGCAGTTGGTTCGGACACTACTGGAGCTTCAACAACTACATCCGCAGTCTCAACTTGAGCTGGAACCTCTGCCACCACTTCGTTCGCAGTTTCTTCGGACACAACTGGTGCAGGGTTAGCTTTGGCAGCTAACTTCTCTTGCGCCTTCTTCTTCATTGTTGTTGCGCCTTCTTTTGGCTCATCGTTAGCGGCCTTAACAGCTGCTTCGTATGCAATGCTCTTGGCAGGCTTTGGAGTTGCAAATCGAAGAGTTCCTTCAGTTCCAGGAAGATTCTTAAATTTTTGCCAGTCGCCAGTGACCTTAAAGATCGCCTCTACGGCAGCTGTTGGTTGTGCACCGACTCCGAGCCAATATTGTGCGCGGTCTGAGTTAACTTCCATGATTGAAGGCTCTTGACCCGGAACGTAACGACCAATTTCTTCAATTGATAGTCCGTTACGTGCTTTACGTGAATCTGTTACGACGATGCGGAAAAATGGTGTGCGGATCTTTCCCATGCGCATTAAGCGAATTTTTGTAGACAAAGAAGTATTGCTCCTAAAAAGTGTGCCGATTCTCGATGAGTGCAGCGGGGTGCGCACTTACAAGGACCAACTTTGGATATGGATGTTGTGGGGGTAGAGGGCCCCTCAACAGGAGGCTAATCTTGCCATTAACGCCTGCAGATGCGAAATCCGGGCGCTATCCCTGCTCCTGTGCGGCACGTTTAGCAGGGTTGCCAGATTTGGACTTCTTCTTCGCTGGTTGTTGCCCTTTTTGGCCACCGTGTTGATGGCCACTAATTCCGGCGCCCATGCCAGCTGGCATCCCCATGCTCTGCGCCATCGCCGGTGGCATGCCACCGCCTTTACGCATTTGGCGCATCATCTTTTGGGCAGCGGTGAATTTATCAACTAGTGAATTTACATCTTGAACCTTGCGACCGGCGCCGAGTGCAATACGTGCACGCCTTGAACCGTTCAACACCTTGGGATCTTCACGTTCGAGTGGTGTCATAGATTGCACAATAGATTTCGTGCGAATGATTTCAGATTCATCAAAGTTTTCGATCTGTTTTTTCATCGCACCCGCTCCAGGCAGCATCCCTAAGAGTTTAGACATTGATCCCATCTTCGACATTGCTTCCAGCTGTTCTAGAAAGTCAGAGAGAGTGAAATCATCTCCGCGTGCGAACTTCTCCTCTAACTTTGCTGTCGCATCACCATCAAAAGCCTTCTTTGCTTGTTCAGCCAGCGTTGCAACGTCGCCCATACCTAGAATTCGAGAGGCCATTCGATCTGGGTAGAAAATATCGAAATCAGTAAGTTTCTCACCGTTTGATGAGAACATAATTGGCTTGCCGGTTAATTTGGCAATCGAAAGCGCCGCTCCACCTCTAGCATCTCCATCTAACTTAGTTAGTACAACGCCATCAAAGCCCACACCATCTTCAAATGCCTTTGCAGTTCGAACTGCATCCTGTCCCATCATCGCATCTACAACAAAGAGGATTTCATCTGGCTTTATGGCATTTCGAATATCGATTGCTTGTTGCATTAATTCGGCATCGACTCCTAGTCGACCAGCCGTATCGACAATCACCATGTTATAAAGTTTGGATTTGGCATAGGCCAATGATTGTTCGGCAACCTTTACCGGATTACCAACTCCGTTACCCGGTTCTGGTGCAAAGACAGGCACGCCAACGCTTTCACCAACTATCTGTAATTGATTAACCGCATTTGGCCGTTGTAAGTCTGATGCCACCAAAAGTGGAGTGTTTCCTTGATCTGCATAAAACTTTGCTAACTTGCCGGCAAGAGTTGTTTTACCCGCACCCTGCAAACCTGCCAACATAATTACGGTTGGCGGATTCTTGGCAAAGCGAACCCGTCGCGCCGCACCCCCAAGAATCTCAATTAATTCAGAATTAACAATCTCGAAAATCGCTTGGGCTTGATTAGTACCAGACTGCAAAGTTGGGAGCGCCGCTAAAGATTTTGCCCGAATAGTTTCGATAAAAGGTTCGACGACCGTGAGCGCAACATCTGATTCAAGAAGTGCCGCTCTGATATCAGAACAAGTGGCGTCAATATCTGAAGAAGTTATCTTGCCGCGAGAGCGCAAGGATGCAAACGCTCCGGTTAGCTTGGAAGATAGTGAATCAAACATAGGCGCTCATACTACGCCAGCGCTGCGGATAATCTCTGCGCAACTTCTTCTGCCCGCTGTGCGGTGAGAGGGCCACCACCTATTTCGGTGACATATAAAGTGTCAATTGCCTCGGCGCCAAGTGTTGTAACAATTGCCGAGCGGATATCAATCTGACATTTGGTAATTACATCACCAATACCAAAGAGAAGAGCAGGACGATCATGGCTGCGCACTTCAATGATCGTGGCATCAGTGGCTGCATCTAGGAAAGTTTCAACGGTTGGCGACGGTACTGGAATGGATGGCAGAGATGCGTAATCCGCAATTCTCTGCTCAATTCGCTCCTTTAATTCTCGTGAATCATCCAAAGCATCGGCGATCATTTTATGAATAAGGTCACCTTCAACTGTCGGAGCATACTGATTTGGGGTAACAATCCATTTCATGATCGCACTATTTTCAAAAGTTTGAGTACGAGCTGAGCGAACGTCAAAGCGAGCAACATTTAAAACTCCTGCGACCACCGAAAGTAAACCGGGCTTATCTGGGGCAATTATTTCCACTGCAAAATCAGGGCTACGTTCCTCGATACGAACACGTAACTTGCCAGTTCGGGCGAAAGTACGCTGTTCGTCAGTGAACTCTGGCTGAGTTGCAACAGTGTTATCGGCAAGGGCGCTTGTTACGCGTGCAACTAGATCACTTAGCAAACTTGCTTTCCAATCACTCCAGGCCGCATGCCCTGTGGCCTGGCCGTCGGCGATGCTGAGTGCGTGCAGCAGTTCCAAAGTTTGCAGGTCAGGAATAACCGCAACCACAGATGCGATCGTCGCTGGATCATCTAAATCTCTTCGGGTTGCCGTCGCACTTAACAACAGGTGATGTTTCACTAAGAGTTTTAGCGTTGCAATATCTGACTCGGAGAAACCAATTCGTCTGGCAAGTGGCTCAATCAGTTTTTCACCGCGTTCGCTGTGATCTTCCTGCGTCCCCTTTCCCAGATCGTGAAAGAGTGCGGCAAAGAGTAATAAATCTGGCCTATGAACGCTTCGGGTAAGTGCTGCAGCAAAAACTGCGGTCTCAACCATATGTCGATCAACGGTATGGCGATGAAGTACGTTGCGTTGCGGCAGTGATCGTACTGACCGCCATTCCGGCAGCCAGTGAAATAGAATTTCCTCTTGATCTAAACCTTCCCAGATTCGAACCATCGGAAGACCTGCACCAATTAAGGTGACTAAATTTTCACGGGCAGTTCGCGGCCATGGATTAGGCAGTACTCCAACGCCATCTAGATAAGACTGCATCAAACGTTGCATCGTACTGGGCGAAACTGGCAATCCTGCTTGTGCTGCCGTTGCCGCAGCGCGTATTCCGATTGCAGGATCGCTAGCTAAATCAAAATCTTCACTGATAGAAACTTCCTGATGTGCAATTGCTATTCCAGGTGAAACTTGCGTTGTGCGGGGTTTCTTTAGGAATCTGCTAAGTCCATCTTTACCGCGATGATCAAGGCGATACCAAGTTGATTCTAAAAGATAATCCACCGAGCGCGCTGCTTGTGCGACGGCGCCCATCAGCGCATCTGCATCGGAGTAATTCAAAATTTCAGAAACTTTATCCTGTTCCTGAAAAAGCAGACGGTCTTTATCGCGGCCTGTAACGACATGTAGCGCTTCGCGCACATTCATCAGAATTGATTCAGCACTGCTTATATGTTCAAGCGAAACTGTAACAGCGCCACTTCGCGCAATTGCGCGAAGGGCGGTGATATCGCGCAAGCCGCCCCGCGCTTCTTTCAGATCAGGTTCGAGTAAATAGGCGAGTTCGCCGGCACGGTCGTGGCGATCTGAGAGAGATTTACGGAGTTCTGCGAGTCGATCACGCGATCGATTGCGCCAATCTTCAATAGCATCGTGCTGCACCGCTGCAACTAAATCCGAATCTCC
>CAWUTY010000060.1:0-5057 GCA_963925575.1 Candidatus Nanopelagicaceae bacterium | reverse complement strand
GCAACATCTGAGGCCATAAAGTTTTCGCCATCGCCTAAACCCACAACAAGCGGTGAATTGCGACGAACGCCAACAATTGTTCCAGGCGCATCGGCATGGACTGCAACTAGCGTGAATGAACCGCGCAAACGCGAAACCGCTTCACGCATTGCCTGCGTTAGGTCGCCATTGTGCGCTTTGCGTAAGTCAGAGAGTAAATGCGCAACTGATTCGGTATCGGTATCGGATGCGAAAGAATGGCCACCTGATTGCAGTTCGGCCTTTAACTCAGCATAATTTTCAATAATTCCGTTATGGATAATGGCAAGTTTGCCTTCGTTATCAACGTGCGGGTGTGCGTTGCGATCGGTTGGTCCGCCATGTGTTGCCCAACGAGTGTGGCCGATTCCAGAATGAACCACCGGCATATTTGCAGGGAGTGCTCCTTCTAAGTTAGCCAATTTGCCGGCGCGCTTTTCAATAAATAAAGAGCCAGGTGTTCCAAGTGCGATGCCGGCCGAATCATAACCACGATATTCCAGACGTCGTAGACCTTCAATTAGCGGAGTAATTGCAGATTGTGGCCCGGTGTAACCCACAATTCCGCACACTTTTATTTACCCCAGCTCTGCTTCGACGACCTTTACTAGGTCGCTTGCGATTTCGTTCGCTAGGTTATCACTCTGCGCCTCAACCATCACGCGGACAAGCGGTTCGGTGCCAGATGCTCTCAATAAAACGCGGCCTTGATTACCAAGCTTTGCCTCGGCTACTTTAACGGCCGCTTTAATTGGTTCTGAACTATCAAGTTTTTCTTTTGCCACGTTCTTAACATTTATAAGTACTTGGGGAAAGCGAACCATTGCAGATGCCAACTCTTGCAAAGTCTTTCCTGATTTAACAACTTCCTGTGCCAGCGCCAACGCGGTCAAAGTTCCATCACCGGTTGTAGCGAATTTGCGCATAATCAAATGGCCAGATTGTTCCCCACCTAACGAGAAGCCCTTTTCGATTAACTTTTCCAATACATATCGATCGCCAACTGCCGTGGTTTCAACGCTGATATCGGCTTCTTTCATCGCGTGGAAGAAACCTAAATTACTCATAACTGTTGCAACGATGGTATTTGATTTAAGTGAACCACTGGCTTTGAACCCGCGCGCCAAAATTGTCATGATCACATCGCCATCTACTTCATTGCCTTGGGCATCAACAGCTAATACCCGATCGGCATCGCCATCGTGTGCGATTCCTAAATCCGCTCCTTCGCGAAGAACTGCTGTGCGCACTTGATGCAAATGAGTTGAACCGCAGTCATCATTAATATTCCAACCATTTGGAGCATCGAAGATGGCAATAACTTCGGCGCCGGCGCGACGGTATGCCTCAGGCGCTACAACTGATGATGCACCGTTAGCGCAATCGACAACAATCTTTAAACCTTTAAGTGGGGTGGTGACCGATGAAAGCAGGTGCTTTAAATATCGCTCAGCAGCGGTGTCATCATTGATGGCTCGTCCCACGCCGCCACCGGTTGGGCGCTCCCATGGTTCACCGATGCGCGCTTCGATTGCCGCTTCGATTGCATCATCTAACTTTCCGCCACCGCGTGAGAATAATTTAATTCCATTATCTGGAGCTGGATTGTGTGATGCTGAAATCATTACGCCCAGGTCTGCACCAGATTCGGCAACTAAATGTGCAATAGCTGGAGTTGGTAGAACACCAACGCGATAAACATCAACGCCCGCACTTGTTAGCCCTGCAACAACGGCAGCTTCTAGAAATTCTCCGGAAGCGCGAGAGTCTTGGCCCACAATGGCTACCGGTCGAGAATTGCTTGCAATCTCGCCAGAAGAATTAGGGCGATGTGATTTATCAGGATTGGTTTCAACAAGAATATGTGCGGCAGCAACAGCGACGTCAAGTGCTAACTCAGCAGTTAAATCTCGATTGGCTAAGCCACGTATTCCATCTGTACCAAAGAGAGCCACGTTGGGGCGGCCTTAGAAATTAACGCTTGCTATATTGCGAACGCTTGCGGGCCTTCTTTAGGCCGTACTTTTTGCGCTCGATAACACGTGCATCACGCTTTAGGAATCCAGCCTTCTTAAGCGCTGGGCGGTGTGCTTCAACATCGATCTCGTTGAGTGAGCGTGCCACGCCTAAGCGAAGCGCGCCTGCTTGACCAGATACTCCACCACCGTTGATACGTGCGAAAACATCGTATTGGTTTTCAGCAGCAACTGTACGGAAAGGCTCTGAAACTAATTGTTGGTGAACTTTATTTGGGAAGTAATTCTCAAGTGTCTTGCCGTTTACAACCCAACGACCTGTGCCAGGTACTAGGCGAACGCGAGCAACTGCTTCTTTACGACGACCGGTTCCTGCGCCAGGTGCCTTGATTGCTGGGCGGTTGGTTGCAGGTGCTGGTGATGATGAAGAGTAAGAAGTAGGAGCTTCGTTCTCGTCTAAATCTGTAACTTCGTTATAAGTTGTATCTGACATTTGTTATAGGTCCCTTACTTTGCGATCTGTGAAACTTGAGTGAATACATATGGGATTGGTGATTGAGCGCCGTGCGGATGCTCTGGACCTGCATAAACCTTTAGCTTTGAGGCAACTTGCTGTCCCAAACGATTCTTTGGAAGCATTCCCTTGATTGCTTTTTCAACAGCGCGTGTTGGGTGCTTTTCAATTAGCTCACCGTAAACAGTTGAGCGAAGACCACCTGGGAAACCAGAGTGGCGGTGTTCAAACTTTGAAAGTGCTTTGTTTCCGGAGAGAGAAATCTTTTCGGCGTTGATGATTACGACGAAGTCACCCATGTCCATGTGTGGAGCAAAAGTTGCCTTGTGCTTACCGCGAAGAAGAACAGCAGCATGTGTTGCAAGGCGGCCAAGAACTACATCTTGTGCATCGATGACGTGCCAATTACGGACGGCATCTCCGGCCTTAGGACTATATGTACGCATGCTTTATTACCTTCTTCGTTAGATCTAGTTGGTTAGAACCAGTTGGTTAGAACTTGAGGGAATTGCTTTCGGCACCTTAGGCGCAGGGGATGAACTTTACCTTTCATGCGCTAACGGGTCAAAATGGCCTATTTCCACGCGGGCACGGTGGCCCTAGTGGTCAAAGACTGGTTCTGGGCTTTCATAAACCTGGCCATTTGCACCAAAAATCAAGAATCGAGTAAATCCGCGAGTAAACCAGCGATCGTGGGTTACCGATAAAACAGTACCTTCATAGCGATCGAGTGCTTTCTCTAAGCTTTCGGCGCTCGCTAAATCTAAATTATCAGTTGGCTCATCAAGTAACAAAAGCGTTGAACCGGATAGTTCTAGCAATAAAACTTGAAAGCGCGCTTGTTGTCCGCCGGAAAGTGAAGAGAATTTCTGTTCCGCTTGTTTATCTATTTCATATTTGCGAAGCACGCCCTTTGCGGGGCCGAGTTGTAGTGAATACATCTCCCAAAGAATTTCCAGCAGTGTTTTCGACTCGAATTCGGGGTGGGCATGCGTTTGAGCAAAGTATCCAATTTCAACACGCGCCCCAACTTTGCATGTGCCCGAATATTTAACACTCTCATCTCCCGAAATCATTCGTAAGAAGTGTGATTTTCCGGTTCCGTTCTTACCAAGAACTGCGATGCGATCTCCAAAGAAAACTTCAAAGTTAAATGGCTCAGTTAAGTTAGCCAGCGATAGGTTTTCAAAGGTAAGTGCGCGCAAGCCCGTGCGCCCACCGCGTAGACCAACCTTTACATCTTGTTCAATCGGTGGCGCTTCAGGTGGACCAACTTCTTCAAACTTGCGCAGCCGAGTCTGCATCGCACGATACTTGCTTGCCATATCTGGTGAAATCGCAGCCTGCACTTGTAGAGTTTTAACTAGGTCAATTAGGCGTTGATGTTCTTGTTCCCAACGCAATAACATTTCGGCAAAGCGTTCGTTGCGAGCCTTGCGAGCATCGTGCCAAGTAGAAAACTTTCCACCGTGTACCCAAGTGGTATTTCCATTGATTCCTTGTTCTAAAGTCACAATGCGGTTGGCAGTATTTTCCAGTAATTCACGATCGTGGCTAACAAAGAGCACAGTCTTCTTAGTTGCCCCAATTACTTCTTCCAGCCAACGTTTGGAGGGAACATCTAAATAGTTATCTGGTTCATCCAGTAGCAAAACTTCTTCGGGGCCTTCCAGAAGCGCGCGCAGAACAAGTTTCTTCTGTTCTCCCCCAGACAAAGTATTTACTTTGCGTGCTGCAACTTGCTCGAAAGTTTTATGCAACATCTCGGTGCAACAGACATCCCAGATTAATTCAAAGTCATATCCACCGGCATCGCCCCAGTCGATAACTGCCTGGGCATAAGCCATCTGATCTTTTTCAGATCCACTTTCGGTCATCGTATTTTCAGTAGTAACTACTTTTTCAGCTGCATCACGGATACGTTTTGGTGCAATTGAAAGCAAGAGATCGCGCACAGTTGATTCATCGCGAACAGAACCGATGAACTGACGCATCACTCCAAGGCCACCTGTAATTGCTATTGCGCCCTCATCTGGTTTTAGGTCTCCACAAATCATGCGGATCAGCGTTGTCTTGCCAGAACCATTTGGTCCGATCAGAGCAACTTTTGCGCCATCGCCAACGCGGAAGGAGACATCGTTTAGAAGCACGCGTCCATCGGATAGTGAGTATTCAACTGCGCTGACATCAATGTGGCCCATTAGTTTGATTCTTCTTCACGACGTGCGACCGTCTTTGCGGCACGTTCTAGCAGCTCGGCGCCATCTGGATAATCCACTTTATATAGCGATAAGCCGCGCGCCGGAAAGACCAATGAGTCACTGACCCGTTCTTTATTTTCAAGAAGAGTTGAGATCCAATCTGATTCTTTTCGTCCATCGGCAACGCAGACAATCGCGCCGACCAGGTTTCGAACCATTGAATAACAGAAGGCATCGGCCACTACATCACCAACTAAATAACCATCGCGATCACGGCGCCATTGATAGGTTTCAAGCGTGCGAATTGTGGTGGCACCTTCGCGGAATTTACAGAAAGCAGCAAAGTCA
>CAWUTY010000059.1:0-3190 GCA_963925575.1 Candidatus Nanopelagicaceae bacterium | reverse complement strand
ATGGCAGACGGAGTTGCAACAACCCTCGCTGGTTTTGGTGGCGGTTCTGGAACAACTACTTATGCGGAAAACATCGGTGTAATGGCGGCGACCAAGGTTTATTCAACTGCTGCATATTGGATAGCCGGTGCGGGAGCAGTCTTGCTATCCCTCTCACCAAAATTTGGCGCAGTTCTCAGCGCTACGCCAGCTGGTGCACTCGGTGGAGTTTCCACGGCTCTGTTTGGAATGATTGGAATCTTGGGTGCACGAATTTGGATTGAATCTCGTGTTGATTTCTCAAATTCCACAAACCTATTGGTCGCTGCATCAGCGCTAATTATCGGAATCGCAGATTATTCATGGACAAGGGGCGATTACACTTTCACAGGAATCGTAAACTCAACACTGGTTGCTGTAATCGGATATCGCGTATTGCACGCAATTTCTGAGGCTCGCAGCAAATAACTAAAGCAAGTCTGTAGCGAAGGGGCGGATTCTTCCGCCCCTTCTGCATTTTCTACCTAGTACTATTTTCCGATGGTCATACCCAGCCGAATCTTTGAATACATCATCGCAGCGATGATAATTATTTTGGCTCCTGGCCCAAGTGTTCTATTCGTTATTGCCAGAGCCATTGCATGGGGCAGAAAAATTGCCGTCTTCACTGTTGCCGGAAATGTAACTGGAGCATTTGTACTTTCATCTTTAGTTGCATTTGGGCTGGGACCAATTCTTTCAAGTTCAGAGTTGGCTTACTCGGCTGTGCAATGGGGAGGTGGTGGATACCTCGTCTATCTTGGAATTTCCGCGATACGTGCTCGCAAAATTCATGCCGCAGATATGCGCAACCAAGGTGGCAGTGTTCCAACGTTTTGGCGATCAGTACGCGATGGTTTCTGGGTTGGAGCGTTAAATCCCAAAGGGTTAGTTTTCTACGCCGCAGTTCTGCCACAGTTTGTGGATATCGAACGTGGGCATGTGACTTCACAACTATTACTTCTTGGTGCGCTCTTCTCAATTTTGGCATTTATCTCAGATGGTACTTGGGGCTTACTAGCCGGAACTGCACGTGCGTGGCTGGCAAGTGATGAAAAGCGATTAGAAAACTTAAGGTCAATTGGTGGAATAGTGATGATTACCTTGGGTCTGTTGGTGATTGCGTCAGCGGTGCGTGATTTAATCACCACATGAATTCAAAGATCGTAAAACCACAGAACCCCGCGCGTGACACAATTGCGCCATCAGATCTAACCTTTGGTTTATCTACCTGCAAGCGATGCCTTTGGATTAAGTATTGGTTTAAAGTCACTATGCCAGGGCAATTTCCACTAGTTAAACCGCTATCGGCATCGCAAGAAGAACACTTTCATCGCGCTGCAATGCCAGATCTTGATCCTTCTCTTGCACCGGGCGTTGTAAAGCAATGGGGTCAATGGGTAAAGAGCGCCCCGATTGAAATTGATGGCAAGGCAACGCGTTGGCGAATTCTGGGTATTTACGATCTATTGGCACACTACGAAGATGGAACAGTTGGAATCATTGACTGCAAAGTTTCAGATTCTGATCGCGATAACTCCCAGTTCTATGCCCCACAACTTGAGGCATATGCCTACGCCCTAGAAAACCCAGATAAAGGCAAGCCCTTTCCGGTATCAACTATGGGATTGTTGGTCTGGAAATTAGCGGGAATCACAGAGACCCTTGATGGCAAACATGGCTTTGGAGTTACCCAGCACTATCTTCATGTCACACGCGATCAAGCACAATTTAAATCTCTAATCTCGGATTTAATTGATGTTATAGAAGGCGATCTTCCGGCAGCGGGTCCCAATTGTGATACCTGCAACTACCTGACAAAGCGATTGGCACTGGAAAGCGATTAATCTTCGCTCTCTTCCGTTGTCTTTTTAGCTTTAGTTGCGTAGGCATCTACATATTCTTGGCCAGACATCTCTTGAATCGTAGACATTATTTTATCTGTGACATCGCGAAGGTACTGTAAATCTGTCGAATCACCATCGAAGTACATGGGTTCGCCGAATATCATTTTTACGCGCATAACTTTTGGCACAACAGTTCCGGTAGGTTGAATTTTTTCAGTATTAAACATCGCCACAGGGATAATTGGTGCGCCGGATTCGATTGCCAAGCGCGCAATTCCGGTACGCCCCTTATACAAACGTCCATCAGGTGAACGAGTTCCTTCAGGATAAATTCCAAGACACTTACCTTCTGCCAAAACTTTTAAACCTGTTATCAATGCAGCTTCACTTCTGCGCCCACCTGAACGATCAACTGGCACTTGACCCAGTGCGATAAAAGTTAATTTCTTTAATAAACCTTTAGGTCCAGGTGAAGTGAAATATTCACTTTTTGCTAAGAAGGTTACTTTGCGAGGCACAACCAGCGGCATAAATATCGAATCGCTAAATGAGAGATGGTTTGAAGCAATAATTAAAGGACCAGAAGCGGGAACATGCCTTAACCCCTTGACCTTGGGGCGAAAGAGAATCATAAGAAATGGCGTAAGAAACGCGCGCAAGATGCCGTATGGCAGGTTGTTCATGACGCTAATTTAGCGCCAAATCCTTCCAATGTGCGAATATGAGCCATGGAGCAAGGCTGATGAGCGAGAAAAGCAACCGTGATCACGAAGCTGATGATGCAAATGATCGCGAATTAATCAATATGGAATTCGAATCAATGGTCGAAGGACTTTCACTTGACGAATCATCGCCTTCAACTTATCTAGATGAGCTAGAAAATTTTGTCGATCAGAATAGATTTATCGCTCCGACTCCCCCACGTAAATCTCTATCGGCTAGCTTTCAGTCCGCGCTTTCTGCATTTAAGAAGTGGAAGGAAGGCAAGTCAGATCGCGATGGCGACGGCGCTTCGCTCTAAATTCTAGAAAGATCGGCGACACCAACTAGGCCGGCATTATTACCAAGTTCAGCTGCGACAATTTCTGGATACGGATGTTTGCCACTAAACGGAATTAATCTAAGGGCAGAATCACGTGTTGGTCCAAGAAATAACTCGCCCGCATCAATTACTCCTCCACCAAGTACTACGCAACTTGGGTCAATTACTGCGCATAATGAAGCGATACCGGCACCCAAATAAGTCGCCATGGTGTTGAAGGCTGCAATAGCAACTGGATCACCATCTCGGGCTGCTTCGGTAATATCGTTTCCTCTTAAACCTT
>CAWUTY010000058.1:0-4019 GCA_963925575.1 Candidatus Nanopelagicaceae bacterium | reverse complement strand
GATCTTATTTGCCTTTAACTCTGCAGCAATTTTATTCTTGAACAAATTGGCATGGCGACGCGTTAGTTCTCCCGCCCGAACTGAAATTGCAGAAAGAAGTTCAGCGGGTGTGTAGCCAGCTGAATTAACTAAATTTGGATTAGTCTCGATTTTTCCTAGAATTGATGCCACGCGCACCATATAAAATTCATCTAAATTTGATGCGAAGATTGTTAAGAAGCGAACGCGTTCAAGCAGCGGAATAGCTTCATCCTCAGCAAGTTCGAGGACGCGCTCGTTAAATGAAAGCCAACTGATCTCTCGATCAATCAGGTGTTCTGCATCAGGCATGTTCTAATCATCTCTCTTCAAAGTGAATTTCTAGTAATCGGTTTATGGACGGCGGCTAAACGGGCCAGCGTGTAGGCGTTGGATATTTAGCACTTCTGCCATCACCCGAAGATTTACCACGCAATCTCCGCCAAATCCAAGGTAATGCAAATGTGAAGAACCAAATCGTTGAAATTAATCGCTTCTTCATCCATGGGATTGCCGGAGCAGGCGGCAGCGGAATACGCCAAGCCGGATCAAATTCATAACCTAATTTTTCTAGTAGCGCTTGGGCAACACGATTGTGCCCTTCGGCATTTAAATGTAGGCGGTCAAAAGCAAGAAATCGATTATCACTAAAAAATGTTTCGCTATTGGCGTCAATAATTATTGCACCAACTTCCACGCCAACTTCACGAACAATTTTGTTAAATTCACCAAAACGAGCTGCCCAAACATCTGAACCGCGTCCTGTGTTTCCCGTACGTTCTAAGACCGTGAACAACATCAGCGTTGCACCTGTTGCTGCTGCACGACGAACCGCTTCGGCATAAAGTGCTTGTGCTACTTCGGGTTTGTAACTTGGTCGCAGTGCATCATTTGCACCAGCGTGAAAAGATAATAAAGTATCTGGGCCTGTTACGTATCCAATAGCAACTGGCAATTGGTCATCAATGACCTGCTTTAGTAATTTTCCGCGAATTGAAAGATTGACATAAGTGAAATCTGAATCTGCACGGGCCATTACATCGGCGATGCGATCTGCCCATCCGCGATATTGCCCGTTGACGATCTCATCGGACATGCCCTCAGAGTACGAATCTCCACAGACGATTAAACGTTTGTACTTCATTTCCCTTTATCTTTCTAACTATTTACGGCGCTGCTCATCCACCCAGAACAAGGCGATTGATGTTGCCACGCTAGCGTTAAGTGATTCAGTGGTTGCGCGCATTGGAATCGAAACAACTAGGTCGCACTTTTCGCGAACCAAGCGAGAGAGCCCCTTGCCTTCAGATCCAACAACGATCATGACATTCTCTTTTGCAACTTTCATGCCGCTTAAGGTCTGATCTGATTCGCCATCCAAACCGATAACGAAACAGCCTAATTTCTTAGCATCTTCGATGGTGCGCGCCATATTAGTTACTTGTGCAACCGGCAAACGTGCTGCCGCTCCAGAAGATGATTTCCAAGCGGAGGCAGTCATTGCTGCGGCGCGACGTTCGGTCATAACGACTCCTGCTGCACCAAATGCTGCAGCGCTTCGCACAATTGCTCCCAAGTTACGTGGATCTGTAACGCCATCGAGTGCCACGATTAAAATTGGATGGTTGGCACGTTCTGCAATTTCCTGGAAGGAAGAGTATTGATAAGGCTTAATCGCCAGAATAATTCCTTGGCTATTAGCGTTTATGCCTTCTAGTTCTGCTCGGTGCACTTCGCGAATTGGAAGTTGGTGGTGCAAGGCAAGTTGCAATGCTTCAGCAACGCGATCATCAACATCGATGCTGCGCGCCACAATTAATTCAGTTGCTGGAACGCTGGCACGAAGTGCTTCTAGAACTGCGTTACGACCAGAAACAATTTCACCCTTTGGTTTTTCACTGCGTCCGGTGCGAGTACGAGGTGAGACTTTCTTTTCGGCAGCCTTCTTACGCTTTGCAGCTGCGTGATATGGACGGTCTTCGGCCTTAGGTGTTGGACCCTTGCCTTCTAAGCGACGTTTATTTTTTCCACCGGTTCCGCCAGTTGGCCCCTTTTTCGAACTTGAACGAGCTGCGCCACGAGGTTTTGCAGTGCCGGCCATTTACTTCTCGCTTATCTGTGAGATAGACCAACGTGGCCCTTGTGCTGTGTCTTCGATAGTAATTCCGAGTGCAGCTAAACCATCACGAATTTGATCAGATGCTGCAAAATCTTTGCGATCGCGTGCTGCGGTGCGTTGTGCCAACGCTAATTGAATAACTCCGTCTAGCGCATTCGTTAAATCTTCTCCGCCACTAGATGCAAAAACAGGATCAAAAGGATCGCAGCCGAGAATTTCTAGTGCGCCGCGAATTTCAGCCGCGCTGGCTTTAATGACTGCCTTATCTCCTGAAGTAATTGCGCTATTTCCAAGGCGCAGCGCCTCAGAAATACCCGCTAAAGCAGTTGGCACCGCTAAATCATCGTTCATAGCATCGGTAAAACCTTGTGAAATAACCGCAAGTGGGGCAGCGCCAAGTATTTCAGTAGCACGTGTTAGGAAACCTTCGATGCGACGAAAGGCAGTTGCGGATTCGGCTAGCGCATCATGCGAAAACTCGACCATAGAACGGTAATGCGCACTTCCTAAATACCAACGCAATTCGATTCCGCGAACCGTTTTTAGAAGTTCAACTACTTGCAATGAGTTGCCAAGTGATTTACTCATCTTTTCACCGGACGCCGTCACCCAAGCGTTGTGCATCCAGCGCTTTGCAAATGCGTATCCAGCAGCCTCAGATTGGGCAACCTCGTTCTCGTGGTGCGGGAAAATCAGATCAAGCCCACCGCCATGAATATCAAAGGCTTCACCTAAATACGCGTGCGCCATTGCTGAACATTCCAAGTGCCAACCCGGACGTCCGGCGCCCCAAGGAGTTGGCCAAGCTGGGTCCCCAGGTTTTGCCGCTTTCCAAAGTGCAAAGTCACGTGGGTCTTTTTTATAAGTTTCATCAGCATCGGCAGCCGGCAGTAAGTCATCTACTTTTTGACGAGATAGCGTTAAATACGATTTAAGTTTGCGAACTTCTAGATAAACATCGCCATTGCCTGGCGCGTACGCAGCACCGTTTTCGATTAACAATGACATCAATTCAATCATCTGGGTTATGTGACCGGTCGCGCGCGGCTCATAAGTTGGTGGTTGCACATTTAGTGCAGCGTATGCCTCAGAAAATGCGCGCTCGTATTTCATAGCAACTGCCCACCAGGGCGCCTTTTCATGAACTGCCTTGTGCAAAATCTTGTCATCAATATCTGTGACGTTTCGAATAAAGGTCACGTTGTAGCCAGATTTAGTAAGCCAGCGGCGCAAGATGTCGAAGTTAACTCCAGAGCGCACATGTCCGATATGTGGTGGTGCTTGCACGGTTGCACCGCACAGATAAATACCAACTTCGCCTATTTTAAGCGGCACAAATGGGGATGTAGTTCGCGTTAGCGTGTCATATAAAGATAGCGAACTCATTGGCTAAGTCTATCTTGCGAAGGTTATTTAGAATAAATCAGCGCTGATGCAATGGCTGCAATGCCCTTGCCTTCACCGGTTAGCCCCATGCCATCGGTGGTTGTTGCAAGTAGCGCGACTTCGGCGCCATTTAAAGCCTCAGAAAGCACAGCGATCGCTTCGGTGCGACGTGCACCAATCTTGGGGCGGTTGCCTATTACTTGCACGGATACATGTGAAATTTTAAAGCCAGCTTTTTCAATCAGTGCCAGAGTTTGCTTTAACAAAATTGTGCCCGATATGCCTTTATATTCTGGCTTGTTTGTTCCAAAATTACTGCCGAGATCACCGAGCCCACTTGCTGCAAATAAAGCATCACAAATTGCATGTGCGGCAACGTCTCCATCGGAATGTCCTTCAACGCCATCTTGATCTGGCCACAACAAACCGGCCAACCAAAGTGGGCGTCCTGCTTCAAAGTGATGCGCATCCACGCCAACACCTGATTTAAATGAAT
>CAWUTY010000057.1:0-15351 GCA_963925575.1 Candidatus Nanopelagicaceae bacterium | reverse complement strand
ATCCGCGGAAAAATTCTTAACGTTGAAAAAGCACGCATTGACCGAGTCCTTCAAAACAATGAAGTACAAGCTTTAATTACCGCACTTGGCACAGGTGTTCATGAAGATTTCGATATTAAAAAACTGCGCTATCACAAAATTATCTTGATGGCCGATGCCGATGTTGACGGACAACATATCCGCACCCTTCTATTAACTTTGTTATTCCGTTTTATGCGCCCGCTGATTGAAAACGGTTATGTTTATTTGGCACAACCACCACTTTATAAAATTAAATGGGGCGGTAAAGATCAAGTGCAATATGCCTTCTCTGACCGTGAACGAGATGGCATGATCAAGATTGGTCTAGATGACGGAAAGCGTTTACCCAAAGATGACGGAATCCAGCGCTTTAAAGGCCTTGGTGAAATGCCCGCAAAGGAACTTTGGGACACAACAATGGATCCAGAGCACCGCGTATTAATTCAAGTAACACTCGATGATGCAGCCGCCGCCGATGATTTATTCTCGGTATTAATGGGTGAAGATGTAGAACAACGTCGGGCATTTATTCAACGTAACGCCAAAGACGTTAGATTCTTGGATATCTAAATGGCTGAAGATAAAACGCCTGTAGATCGCACCGGCATGGCCAACCCAGGTGATGACTTTGACCGTATCGAAACTGTTGATCTACAAGTTGAAATGGCGCGGTCTTACCTTGACTATGCGATGTCAGTTATCGTCGGTCGCGCGCTGCCCGATGTTCGAGATGGTTTAAAACCAGTTCACCGTCGCGTTTTATATGCGATGTATGACGCGGGTTACCGTCCAGATAAGGGGTATTACAAATCTTCACGCATCGTCGGTGATGTCATGGGTAATTACCATCCACACGGTGACACCGCGATCTATGACACCGTAGTTCGCTTAGCCCAGCACTGGTCTTTGCGCTACCCATTGGTGGATGGCAACGGAAACTTCGGTTCCCCCGGCAACGATCCAGCCGCTGCCATGCGTTATACCGAAGCTCGTCTCTCTCCAATTGCTATGGAGATGATGCGCGATATCGATGAAGACACAGTTAATTTCTCACCAAACTATGACGGACGCTCACAAGAGCCAGATGTATTACCAAGTCGTTTCCCAAATCTTTTAGTAAACGGTTCTGCCGGAATCGCAGTTGGTATGGCGACAAACATCCCGCCGCACAATCTGCGTGAAATTACTGAAGGTGTTATTTACTCACTAAATAACCCAGATCTAAAACCCGAGCAACTCCTCAACGAATTATTGAAAATTGTAAAAGGCCCAGATTTCCCAACCAAGGCGCTAATCGTTGGTCGAACCGGCATCGAAGAGGCCTACCGCACAGGTCGCGGATCAGTGACTATGCGCGCTGTTGTTCAAGTAGAAGAGATTAATAAACGTACTTGCTTAGTTGTTAGCGAGCTTCCATACCAAGTTAACCCAGATAATTTAGCCTTGAAAATCGCTGAACTTGTAAAAGACGGAAAAATCAAAGGCATCGCCGATGTTCGAGATGAAGGCAACGAACGTCTTGGCCAGCGCCTAGTCGTAGTTCTGCAATCATCGGCTATTCCAAAAGTTGTACTTAATATCTTATATAAGCAGACTCAACTACAAGATACTTTTGGCGCGAACATGTTGGCATTGGTTGATGGCGTGCCCCGCACGCTGCGCCTTGATGAATTTATTAAGTTCTATATTCAACACCAAGTAGAAGTAATCATTCGTCGTACCAAATACCGTTTAGCAGAAAAAGAAAAACGCGCACATATCCTGCAAGGTTATTTAAAAGCGTTAGATGCACTCGATGCGGTCATTGCCTTAATTCGCGCATCCACAACACCTGAAGAAGCTCGCACTGGTTTGATGAAGTTATTAGATGTAGATGAAGTGCAAGCGAACGCGATTTTGGATATGCAACTGCGTCGTATCGCGGCATTGGAACGCCAAAAGATTAACGATGAATACAACGGCCTAATGTCAGATATCGTCGAATTAAGTGAGATTTTGGCCAGTGAGGCAAAACAGCGCCAGATAATCATCTCCGAGCTCACTGACCTAACCGCCAAATATGGCGATGAACGCCGCACCCAAATTGTGGCCAGCGAAGGTGATTTTTCAGCCGAGGATTTAATTCCAGATCAAGACGCGGTTGTCACAATTACTCGCACTGGTTATGCCAAGCGCACCAACGCTGATCTGTATAAATCACAACGACGTGGCGGTCGTGGCGTAAAGGGTGCGGCACTTAAGCAAGATGACGTCGTTGATCACTTCTTTGTGGCCAGCACACACGACTGGTTATTGTTCTTTACCAATCAAGGCCGCGTCTATCGCGCCAAAGTTCACGAACTTCCCGATGCTGGCCGCGATGCACGCGGACAACATGTTGCTAACTTGATGGCATTTAAACCTGAAGAAACAATTGCGCAAGTTTTATCAATCAAGGATTACACCGCATCCCCTTATTTAGTACTCGCCACAAAATTTGGACTTGTTAAGAAAACTCCACTCACCGAATACGACTCACCTCGCTCCGGCGGACTAATTGCAATTTCACTAAAACCTGGTGACGAAGTTGTATCGGCAGCCCTTATCAATAAGGGTGATGAACTACTTCTAGTTTCTAAAAAAGCAATGTCACTGCGCTTTGCCGCAGATGAAGAATCCCTTCGTCCAATGGGTCGTTCAACTAGCGGTGTAATCGGAATGAAGTTCCGCGCCGATGATGAACTATTAACTATGGCACGCATTGATTCACAAACTTCAGATTCATTTGTATTTACTGCAACTGACGGTGGCTACGGCAAGAAAACCCCACTTGATGAATATCGTTTACAAGGTCGCGGAGGCATCGGAATTAAAGCTGCCAAGATCGATGAAAACTCACGCGGTTCATTAGTCAGCGCACTTGTTCTCTCTAACTCTGATGAAATTCTTGCAATTACATCTGCAGGTACTGTTATGCGCACACCAGCTGCCGAAGTTCGCCAAACTGGCCGCGATTCAATGGGTGTTCGCCTGGTTAATTTAGATGAAGGCGTTGCCTTGCTCTCGGTCACACAAAACCGGGAAGATGAGATTTCAGCTAAATAACGCTACGCTTCCCCATCTGCGCTAAGGCGTGCGTTTTGGTCTCTTGAAGAAGTTCAAGTAACCTAGCGCTTCTGCAATAAAGAGTGATCTTTCTTGCGGGCCCATAGCTCAGCCTGGTTAGAGCGCTTCCCTGATAAGGAAGAGGTCGGTGGTTCAAGTCCACCTGGGCCCACCCGTTCTAACACGGGGACCTAGCTCAATTGGTAGAGCACCGCCTTTGCAAGGCGGGGGTTAGGGGTTCGATTCCCCTGGTCTCCACAAATTTTAATTTTGGAACCAATAAGGCTGGTCTCCACAAATTTTAATTTTGGAACCAATAAGGCTGGTCTCCACAAATAACCCACTTAACGGTGGGTTTTTACATTTCCGATGCGAATACTTAATTACTGGAATTTAAAAAAGATCGGAATGGCTTCCCAATCTCACAAGCTCGACAAACGATTCCTGGTGCCGGTAAATCATCAGTAAATCAGGGGCAAGATGACACTCGTGACATCCAACGAATTTCCCAAGAAGTTTGTGTTCCTTATACTTGGAAGGCAACGGCTGGCCAGAGACTAGTAAAGGTAAAACCTCTAGAAATCTAGATTCGAAGTCTTTAAATCTAGAACTGCGGGATAAACGTTTGTAATCTCTTCTAAATAAAGTCGATGTGACATAGCTAGGCATTCAATTGTTTTAGCAACTCTTCCAGATCTATCGCCTTCAAACCCTTACCTTTGTCGAGTTCACGGATAGCTCGACGAGTGGTTGCATTTGGGACATGGATCGAGAAAGGAATTGCTTTCTCCTGCGCAGTTCGAGTTAACATAATTCGAATTGCATCAGAGAGAGTTAATCCACACTCGGCAAAGACTTTAGCTGCCTTTATTTTTGTCTTTTCGTCGATACGCGCACGAACGACAGAATCTTGTGCCATTTTGGTCTCCTTCGAGTGTAGCTACATTGTAGCCACAAAAACAATTCGCGGTCAATAGCCACAAGATACAGACACCCGCCGACAGTTTGATTTCACATAATCCGATTGTGGATATTAAGATTCAAGCCTTACCTAGAACAGTCAACACCCAAGGAAATGAGCAGAATTCATGTCATCAACAGCAACTCTCCACACATCACTCGGCGATGTCGTTATCGAGCTCTACCCAAATCACGCACCAAAGACAGTTGCAAACTTTGTTGAACTCGCAACAGGTGCGAAAGAGTGGACTGATCCACGCGATGGTAAGAAGACAACCGCGAAGCTATATGACGGCACAGTTTTCCACCGCGTCATCTCAGGTTTCATGATTCAAGGTGGAGACCCACTCGGTAGAGGTACCGGCGGACCGGGATACCAATTCGCTGATGAATTCCACGGCGAACTTCAATTTGATGCGCCTTACATTCTAGCAATGGCTAACTCAGGCCCAGGAACAAATGGTTCACAATTCTTTATCACTGTTGCCCCAACAACTTGGTTAAACCGCAAACACACTATCTTTGGAGCAGTTAAAGACGCTGCGTCACAGGCAGTTGTAGACAAGATCGGCGCAACACCAACTGGCGCACAAGATGTACCAGTAACACCTGTTGTAATCAACAGCGTCACTATCGCCTAATAATCTGGCGATGTTTAAAGCGAAGCGTTCTGCAACGCTTTCATTAATCACAATAATTTGTGCTGCCTATTTAGCAGATCAGTTATACCCACAGTTCTATGAATACACCGCGCTCTTTGGGCCATTGGTTGAATCAGGTGAATATTGGCGTTTATTTACTGTTGCCTTAGTTCACGGCGGCCTCACCCATTTATTTTTCAATATGTTCTCACTACTTGTTTTAGGTAACCCAGTTGAAGAGGCACTTGGCAAAGCGCGCTTTCTTGTAATTTTCTTTATTTCTCTTTTAACTGGATCTCTTGCATCCATTTATCTGACCAACCAGCTCTACGTCTCAGTTGGTGCATCCGGTGCAATATTCGGATTATTCGGAGCCTTCATCGCGATGCGTAAAATGATCAATGAGGGCGTGCGCGATATTTATTTAATTGTTGGCCTTAACTTCGTATTCGGCTTTGTACTGGGCGGTGTGGACTGGCGGGCGCACCTTGGAGGCCTGGTTGGTGGCTACCTAACGACTGCGCTTCTGCTTCGAATTACACGCTTGTAATTCGTCCACATTGTGGATCCAGCTTGTGGATAAACCAAAATAAGGAATTCTCACTAAGGACTGGGGAAAAGCCTTTTACAGTCCTTGCGCTTCAAATTCCTTATTTTTCAAATTTCGCAATAAAACTTGAGCCACATCGAGGACTTCTACATCGCTTTGACGCGCGACCATTCCATCGCCAACCATTACGCGACAGAACGGACAAGCAACTGCAACCTCATCAACACCGGTTGAAATTGCTTCATCTACGCGATTTAAGTTAATACGCGTTCCAATTTTCTCTTCCATCCACATTCGTCCACCACCACCACCGCAGCAAAATGAGCGCTCTTTATTTCGGGGCATCTCTGTTACATCGACACCAGAAGCTTCAAGCAATTCGCGAGGGGGTGCATAGATCTGATTGTGACGGCCCAGGTAACAAGGATCGTGATAGGTCAACTTCTTTTCACTCTTATGTGGACTTGGTTTCAAGCGCTTCTCTTTAATTAAAGTATTTAACAACTGAGTGTGGTGCAACATCTCGAGTTCAAAACCGCTTTGCGCATAATCACGACCGATTGTTGTAAAGCAATGAGGGCAGGTAACTACAACTTTCTTCTTACCCTTTGGGCGGCCAGTGAAGACTTCATTGAAAGTTTCAATATTTTCTTTCGCCAGGATTTGATACAGGAATTCATTTCCAGAACGACGTGCTGGATCTCCGGTACAAGTCTCGCGCTTTCCAAGAACAGCAAAGTTAACACCTGCCATATATAAAAGTTCTGCAACAGCCTTGGTGGTTTTCTTAGCGCGCTCTTCATAGGCGCCGGCGCAACCAACCCAAAATAAATATTCGACTTCATCTGGCAAAACGCCTTCAACAACTCGCACTGGGAAATCACATTCAGCGATCCAGCCTTCACGATCTTGCTTATTGGCACCCCATGGGTTGCCCGCTTTTTCTAAGTTACGGAAAGTTCCACCAAGTTCAGAAGGAAATTCTGACTCAACCAAAACTTGGAAACGACGCATATTTACGATGTGGTCGATATGTTCGATATCAACCGGACATTCATTTACGCACGCACCACACGATGTGCAAGACCATAAAACATCCAATGAAATAGGGCTATTTTCACCAACCAGAGCCTCACTTTCAACCACCTTGGCAAATGCATGATCGCGCATCGCCATAATCAAAAGCTTTGGTGAAAGTGGCTTATCTGTATGCCAAGCAGGACATTGTGATTGGCAGCGTCCACATTCGGTACAGCTGGTCATATCCAGCAGACCTTTCCAAGATATATCTTGGCGATTACCTAGACCGAAAACATCATCTTCTGATGGGTCTTCAAAATTAATTGGTTTACCGTGTGACAACATTTCGGGAAGTGCGCCAAGGGACAAACTGCCATCGCTATTGCGCTTGTAATAAATGTTCAAGAAGGCCAGGAAGCGGTGCCAAGCAATACCCATAGTGAAATTGCTAGCGATGACGATAAACCAAGCCATCGAAACAACAATCTTGGCAGTTGCCACATAAAGAATTGCGCTCTCAATGGCAGCAACACTCATTCCTTGGAATGCAATAACTGCTGGCCAGGAAATTGCGTAATGCCAATTCCAACTGGTTTCACCTTCGAGTGCGCCTTCTAAGCCACGAAGTGCAAAGACACAAAAAACAATTGCCAAGATGGTTGCTTCTATGTAATAAGCCTTACCCATACCAGAGCCTGCAAAACGATTTAACATTCTAAATCTTGTAACTTGGCGAATACCAATTAGAGTAACAATTCCAACCCCGGTGGCAAGTGCGATAAATTCGGCGAAGAGTTCATAAACAACCCAGTGCCCAATAATCGGCAGAGCAAAACCCGGATTTAAAACTTGACCGTATGCAGTTACCAAAGTTCCAAAGAGCGCGCCGAAACCGATCATTACAAACCAGTGCGCAATTCCGGTTGCGGTGAAGTTAAGCATCTTGGTGTGGCCCAAAATTTCTTTAAACATATTCTTTAAACGTGCGCCGCGATCATTGTTACGAGTTGGATCGGGTTGACCTTTACGATAAATGGCGATCAGCTGGGGGACACGTACCGCGAGCAAGCCCAGCGCAAAAACGGTGATGAGATAAGAAAGGCTGGCCAAAGCGATGCGCATAAAGGCGAGGTTACCGAGGGGGGCGGGAATATGTGGGCTATGCGCCGAGTTATACGCGATGGCTCAAACTTGAGTCGCTACGACTCACTCTTTCGGGTAGTATCGACTCAGGTTAGGCCAACTTAACCCCAAATCGGGCTTGAGATGAGCGTGAATTTAACGAAGGAGCAATACAAATGGCTAGAGCAGTCGGAATCGACCTTGGAACAACAAATAGCTGCGTATCGGTACTCGAAGGTGGAGAGCCAACGGTTATCGCTAACGCAGAAGGTGCTCGCACAACCCCATCGATCGTGGCATTCGCTAAAAATGGCGAAGTCCTCGTTGGTGAAGTTGCTAAGCGTCAATCAGTGACGAACGTTGAACGCACAATTCGTTCCGTTAAGCGTCACATGGGTACTAACTGGTCAACGGATATCGATGGCAAGAAGTACACACCACAAGAAATTTCTGCACGTATTCTGCAAAAGTTAAAGCGTGACGCCGAGGCATATCTTGGCGAAACCGTAACGGATGCGGTTATCACCGTTCCTGCATATTTCTCTGATGCAGAACGTCAAGCAACAAAAGAAGCCGGCGAAATTGCCGGACTCAATGTGCTTCGCATTATCAACGAACCAACTGCAGCAGCGCTCGCCTACGGTTTAGATAAGGCTGATCAAGAACAAACCATTTTGGTATTCGACTTAGGTGGTGGAACATTCGATGTTTCACTATTGGAAATTGGCGATGGTGTTGTTGAAGTTAAAGCAACTGCCGGTGACAACCACCTTGGTGGAGATGACTGGGATCAAGTGCTTGTTGATCACCTTGTACAAACATTTGGATCAAAGAACGGAATTGATTTAACAAAAGATAAGATGGCGATGCAACGTATTCGTGAAGCTGCTGAAAAAGCAAAGATCGAACTCTCCTCATCACAGCAAGCATCAATTAACTTGCCATACATCACTGTCGATGCCGAGAAGAACCCGCTGTTCTTAGATGAAACAATGACTCGCGCACAATTCCAAACACTTACAGCGCCACTGCTTGATCGTTGCAAGAAGCCGTTCCAGCAAGTTCTTAAGGACTCAGGAATCGCAATTGCAAATATCAAGAGCGTTGTGCTTGTTGGTGGATCAACTCGTATGCCAGCTGTCGTTGATTTAGTTCGCGACCTAACAGGCGGAAAAGAGCCTAATAAGGGCGTAAACCCTGATGAAGTTGTGGCAATCGGAGCTTCCCTTCAAGCCGGTGTTCTAAAGGGTGAAGTCAAAGACATTCTCCTGCTAGATGTAACACCGTTAACCCTTGGTATCGAAACCAAGGGTGGAGTCATGACAAAGATGATCGAGCGCAACACAACTATTCCTACAAAGCGCAGTGAGATCTTTACAACAGCTGATGACAATCAACCTGCTGTGCAAATCCAGGTTTATCAGGGCGAACGTGAAATGGCTGCTTACAACAAGAAGCTAGGTATGTTCGAACTAACCGGACTTGCTCCAGCACCACGCGGTGTTCCACAAGTTGAAGTTACCTTCGACATTGATGCAAACGGAATCGTTCACGTTGGCGCAAAAGATCTTGCAACTGGCAAAGAACAGTCAGTAACAATCAGCGGTGGATCTGCTCTTTCTAAAGAAGAGATTGATCGCATGATGGCGGACGCCGAATCACACGCTGCTGAAGATAAGCAACGTAAAGAAGAGGCCGAGATTCGCAACAACGGTGACTCACTTGTTTACCAGACAGAAAAATTCATCGCAGATAACACAGAGAAGTTATCTGAAGGCGAAGCAGCCGAGAAGAAGGCAGAGGTTGAAGCAGCACTTGCTGAACTAAAGACTGATCTCGGTGGCGCTAACTTCGAATCTATTAAGGCAAATACCGAAAAGGTAGCAACCCTTAGCCAAGCACTTGGTGCTGCTATGTATGCAGCAGCAGGGGCCGCTACCGGTGACGGTTCAGCAAATGAAGATGGCGTTGAAGATGCTGAGGTAATTGATGAGGGCGAAGGTAAGGCATAAAAATGCCGCGCAGCGAAATTGGTATCAATTAAATGAATACAGAAAGTAGTACTCAAATGGAAGCCGATGACGCTTTGCAACAATCAGAAGATGTAATCGTTGAGGCTGCCCCGGTTCAGGAAACTGATCCGGTGGCCGCTCTCACCGCTGATTTACAACGACTTCAGGCCGAATACGCTAATTACCGAAAGCGTGTAGAACGCGATCGCGCCGTTGCACATGAAATGGCGATCGGTGCGGTTTTAACCGAACTACTTGCCACTCTGGATGACATTGAGCGCGCAACCGAACATGGCGAACTAATTGGAGGATTTAAATCTGTCTCAGATCAAATCACCGGTATTACAGCTCGTTTAGGTTTGGAAAAATACGGAACCGCTGGTGATGAATTTGATCCACAAATTCACGAAGCGCTTATGCATGACACTGGCGCAGATGTTTTGGTTCCTACTGCGACAAAAATCTTGCAACCAGGATATAAATATAAAGAACGTATCTTGCGCCCTGCCCGCGTTGCAGTTACAGATCCAGCTACGGAATAACAACTTTCCATGGCCGCTAAAGACCTTTACGAAAAGGATTTCTATAAAATCCTCGGCCTTGGCAAATCTGCCAGTGGCGATGAGATTAAGAAGAAATACCGTTCTTTAGCGCGCGAGCTTCACCCTGATAAAAATAAAGGGGATGCAGCCCTTGAAGAGAAATTCAAAGCGGTCTCTGAGGCCTACGACATTTTATCCGACGGTAAAAAGCGCGCGGAATACGATCAAGCGCGCGAGATGTTTGAACGCGGTGGAATGCGCTCACCACAAGGCGGACAGAATTTTCAAGGTGGAGATTTTTCAGACATGTTTGGCGGCGGGAACCCACAAGATATCTTCGCTAATTTATTTGGCGGTGGTGGTAGACGTGGTCCACGTAAAGGCCAAGATCTGCAGACAGAGGCCACAATTACCTTTAAAGAGGCTGCTTTTGGCACAACTTTGGAACTTCGTTTATCTGCCGATGGTGGGCCGTCACAAAATATTTCAGCACGCGTTCCTGCCGGAGTAAATGATGGCGCGAAAATTCGCGTAAAAGGCAAAGGTTCGATGGGGGAAGCTGGCCCGGGTGATCTATTTATCTTGTTACATGTGAAACCACACGCACTCTTTTCTCGCAAAGGTGAAAATATTGCAATCACAGTGCCTGTTTCATTTACCGAAGCAGCACTTGGCGCAGATATCAAAGTTCCAACACTTACCGGCGATGAAGTAACCCTGCGCCTTGCCCCAGGTACATCTAACGGGCGAGTCTTGCGCGTTAAAGGTCGCGGCATAATTAAAGGTGCCACAACCGGTGATTTACTTGTCACGGTTGAAGTGCAAGTACCGGCCAAACTTGAAGGTGAGGCACTTGTTGCTTTGCAAAAATATGCGGAATTAGTCTCTGAAAAAGATGTGCGCGCCGAATTTAAAAGTAAGGCGATTCAATGACAACGAACGATAAAGATAAAGAATCTCCGGATGATGCAGCTGGACTTTATGTAATTTCCGTTGCCGCTGAGCTATCAGGTCTACATCCACAAACTTTGCGGCAATATGACCGATTAGGTTTGGTTTCACCCAACCGCACCATTGGTCGCAACCGCCGTTATTCGTTGCGCGATATTGCATCCTTGCGAATGGTTGGGCGTTTAGTTGGCGAAGGAATAAATCACGCTGGCATAAAAAGAATTATTGAACTCGAATCTGTGATGGCAAATATGGCTATCGAAGTTGCGCAATTGCGCATTGAAGTCGATGCTTTAATTAAAGATAATCCGCCAAAATCACTGGTTCTACGCAAGAAAAACGATGTAATTCTTTACAAAGAAGACTAAGCGCTTTTAAAAGCTTTTACTCGCCCGTTCCAGTTACCCAAAACCTTCTCGGCAGGTGTTTGCAGCACATTTTCAATAACGGATGAATAAACATCTCTAAAATCAGTTGTCACAGCTAAATCGCCATCAATTAACTTGGTAAGTGAAGGTTGATCCCCATACATACCGCCTTGCACACGATCACCAATTAAGAACATTGGTCCGGCAGTTCCGTGATCTGTTCCATCTGAACCATTTGCTTTTACGCGACGCCCGAATTCGCTATAGACCATGACGGTGATGTCTTTCGAGCGACCAGATGCTTTCATCTGACTTAGGAATTTGCTGATGCTTGTTGAAACTGTGCCGAGCAGTGCGGCTTGGGCATTTGCTTCATTGGCGTGGGTATCAAAGCCACCGAGTGAGACCGACCAAACTTTTGTTGGCGCACCTGCGGCAATTAACTTAGCAACAATATTTAACTGCTGAGTTAAGTTCGAGTCTCCGCCGGCATTTCCGCCTGCAACTGTTGGTAGATCATCGGCCATTGGTGCAGGTTGTGAAAGCACAGGTGTCACGCTGCCAGAGACGCTAAATAAGTTACGCATCGATGTTGCTGCAGCTGCAGATAACTTGCTATCTTGTTGAGATGTTGCAGATAAACGCATACAAGCCTTACCAATGGCACCAGCTGGAATCGCGAGTCCACCTAAAGGAAGTGCGGAACCACTTTGTTTAGCACCTGCAAGAAGTGGCGGTAGAACTGAACCCAAACTAATTGCCATCATTGGATCTATCGCTTGGTTATCTAACCAACGCCCCAACCATCCTGTACTTAAATGAGTTTGCGGCGAGCCGGTCTGCCAAATAGCCATAGATGAAAAGTGTGAGCGATCTGGTTTTGGATAACCAACCCCGCGCACAATTGCTACCTTCTGCGCATCCCATAAAGCTTTAATTCCGATCATTGAAGCATTCAGTGCAAGGCCATCAGTTAAAGGCAGCAAATTTTCTGGTTTGTAATTTAACGTTGGGCGCGCAGAATAATAATTGGAGTCTTGATAAGGAATTACAGTGTTTAATCCATCGTTGCCGCCGTATAAAGAGACCACAACTAAAATC
Organism: Candidatus Nanopelagicaceae bacterium; assembly: GCA_963925575.1. GTDB lineage: Bacteria > Actinomycetota > Actinomycetes > Nanopelagicales > Nanopelagicaceae > Planktophila. Next base: position 2,979 of record CAWUTY010000057.1, on the reverse strand, counting down.
GGCGTACCAAGTGGCAGCGGACGAGTTATCGCAGCCTCTGCAATATCGTTCATGGAAAGAACACTTGCTGCAGTTGCAGCCGTTGCGGCGCCTGAGAACTTTAAGAACTGTCGTCTAGTGTACTTAGACATCCCCAGCTGTTCGGCTGACATTGTTGGAATTTCGTTCATGCGCTCACCACATATTCAGGACTACAGATTGCCAGGATTACTAAACGCGGAACCACATCACGAACACCGCGAAGTGCAAATGAAGTTCGCGGTGACCATTCCACAACCGCCAACAAATCTGCCAAGTAAGCAGCGCGCTTTGCCGGCTCTTGCGCCTCAATGGCTGATAAATCGGCTTGATTTACCAACCAAGTGGCGAAAGCGATGCGGAATTGGGCACTTGCCGAACTTAGCCAAGCCTCATCAGTTGGCCACCCACCAACATTGGGAGGCGAGAAAGGTACTTGCGATAACTTTTCAAGATAGCCATGCATCTTTGTAAATGAATCCAACTTTGATGGCGTCAGTGAAAGCGCGCGACATACACCAACAAACCATTCAACCGGCGATTTCACTATTTCATATTGTGGGTTAGCTAAGTCCGCACCGTTAATTAAAGTCGATAAGACTGGCGCTATTTCACGTCCTGCAAAGGCGCCAATCATTTGATGATTAGCTGGCAGCGGTTCTTGTGATGAGATAAACCGATACCAAATTCGTTCTGCTATAAATTGTGCACAATTGGGTTGGTTCACCAAGTGAGTGATTGCTTCTTCTGGAGCCATTACAGCGCTCTTGCCCAAAACAGTCACAGATTTTGTATCACGACGTTTCTGGTTATAAACAACAACACCAGAACTACGCGAGACTTGATAACCAGTAAATGCGCGTGCTAATTCTTTAACATCGGTTTCGGTGTATCTATTAACGCCAAGTAAGAATAACTCCATCATCTCGCGCGAGAAATTCTCATTTGGTGCTTTAGCTGTATTTTCTCCCCCATCCAACCAAACCTGCATAGCCCCATCGGAGAACATCGCCTTAGCGAATTCGTTGAAATTACCGGTGGCATACTTTTGGAAAGTTTGATTCTGCGCCAACATTGGCATTGCGTAATTTACTTTTCCGATCGAAGTTGCCCAATGGCCATGCCAGAACCAAACCATCTTCTCTTGTAAAGCCTTGTTGGTTGCCACCATCTGGTCTAACCACCAAAGTTCGAGATTTTGATTTTGTGACCGCAGTTCGCGTGCGAAAGTTAAAATCTCAGGAGTATTTGGTTCGGGGCGCTTTCCTAAATCAGTAACCACAGGAAGTGCCACTGCTCCAGAATCAATTGGTGGTGGATTTAAAAAGTTCTGTTTTGTTGCGGCCACACCTGCTGTGAGGGCTTGCGCGAATTCCCCAGGGCGCGGCCCGAAGCCAAAACGGTTATATAACCGCGCTATTTCTAACCGCTTTAGATCCATTCCGCGAATGTAGGGTCAATTGCTTAACAATGTAAGGTTGCCACATGAACTCACACCAACTTCTCCGAGAAGAGATAGTAAACAAGGCCGTTGTGCACGGAAAAGTGATTTTATCTTCCGGAAAAGAGGCAGATTATTACGTGGATCTGCGTCGCGTGACCCTAGATCACATCGCAGCACCACTGGTTGGTGAAGTTATGTTAGAGCTAACTAAAGATTTGGATTACGACGCTGTTGGCGGCCTAACCCTTGGCGCTGATCCAGTTGCAACTGCGATGATGCATGTTGCTGCGCGCAGCGGCCAAAAGATTGATTCTTTTGTAGTTCGTAAGGCAGAAAAAGCCCACGGCCTACAACGTCGCATCGAAGGTCCAGATGTTGTTGGCAAACGCGTTTTAGCAGTTGAAGATACTTCAACAACTGGCGGTTCTGTTTTAACTGCAGTTGCAGCGCTAAAAGAAGCTGGCGCGATCGTGGTTGGCGTAGCTGTAATTGTGGAACGCGGTGCCAAGCAAGCAATTATTGATGCCGGCTATGAATACCGCGCAGCTTATTCTTTAGAAGATTTAGGTCTTTAATTAATTAACTCAAGTGGCGTTTAGTGCGCCACTCTCGCAGTATTTCAATTCCAACGGGAATAACGCTAACTAAAATAATTAACCCAACAACCGGCAGCAAGTATTTATCAACACTGCCTTCAAGTCTTTCACCTAAATAATATCCAGCGATAATTAGGCCATCAGTCCATAAAATGGCGCCAACACAGTTCCATAAAAAGAATTTCGCAGCCGGCATCTTTATAACGCCGCACATTGGGTTAATCAGGGTTCGCACAAAAGGAATAAAGCGAGCCAGAACCAAAGCTTTGCCCATGCCATATTTATTTAGCCAACGCTCAGTGGCCTTAACCTTTTTCTGATTGAAAACACGGCCATCGGGACGATCAAAGAGTTTGACGCCATATTTAGCGCCGATCCAGTAACCAGTCTGCGAGCCAATGATTGCAACCAGCGGGGCACCGATCAACAAAGCCACAATATCGATCTGAGCGCCGTCAAAGACTTTCGCGGCTGCCCCAGATGCACCAACGCCAGCAAGAAAGAGAAGCGAGTCGCCCGGGAAGAAGAGTCCAATCAAGAGGCCGGTCTCCATGAAGATGATCGCCAAGATGCCGACCAACCCAAGGGTCGAGATGATGGAATGGGCGTCGAAGAGGTTCACTGAAAGATTCATCGCCGCAAGGTTAGCCGACCCACAAGGTTGGCCCCAGCGGAAAAATTTACATATAAAAGGTATATCCACCTAATTTTGGTGTTTCGGGGTGGGTTATGCGTAAACTCTCGCCATCTTAGTGTCCGACATCGAATGGACGCCCTGACTCTCCAACGGAGGAGAACCAATGCGAGCATCTGCCGCCCTGTCCAATGTGCAAGTAACCGGCACAAACCTAAATATCACCTATGTGGTCCTTGCGATTTCACTTCTCGCACTTGCGATCGCTTGGGTTTTGCGCGCCCAAG
>CAWUTY010000056.1:0-3357 GCA_963925575.1 Candidatus Nanopelagicaceae bacterium | reverse complement strand
ACAATCGGTGCTTCCAAGGTACATGCACTGCCCTCCATAACCAAGTGGATCCCTTGCGCGCTAGAAGCTGTTTTTGTTTTTAAGGAAACGTGGGCAATGGCGGCAATCGAAGCCAATGCTTCGCCACGAAAGCCTTTGGTGATTCAGCGCTAGTTGCCGCTATTGCAGTTGATGCCATTGGCGCCAAGTGCGTTAATGGCGTGGCGTTGCCGAGCAAGTATTCCTCAGAACATTCCATTGCAGATGCGCAAAGCTTTGCTGATAACACCGGCGTTCATTTCCGCATTGTGCCGATCGAACCGATGGTCGCTGCCTATTTGAATTCGCTGACTTTGAAAGGTTTAGCCGAAGAGAATTTGCAAGCCCGAGTTCGCGGCACCGCCTTGATGGGCATCTCAAATCAGGAAGGTCATTTAATTTTGGCCACTGGCAATAAATCTGAGCTAGCAGTTGGTTACTCAACTCTCTATGGCGATGCAGTCGGTGGCTATGCCCCGATTAAAGATATTTATAAAACCGATGTTTGGGCGCTGGCTAAGTGGCGCAATGCCAAAGCAATCGCCGATGGCGAAGTTCCACCGATTCCGGCAGATTCGATTACCAAGGAACCAAGCGCGGAACTGCGCCCGGATCAAAAAGATTCTGATTCGCTGCCAGATTACGAATTACTTGATCAAATTCTGTGGCGCTATGTTGATGAAGATCAGGGGATTGCCGCGATCATCGCAGCTGGCTTTGATGCGACCACCGTTGCTCGGGTAATCGGCCTGGTTGATACGGCCGAATATAAGCGCCGCCAATATCCACCCGGTACGAAAGTTTCGGCCCGCGCCTTCGGCAAAGATCGCCGCCTACCTATTACTTCACGCTGGCGCGAAGGTTTATAACTCCAGTTTTGTAACATAGCCGTAACGCAACCTTGGCAAGATGTGACCATGCCCAATTCCTCAAGTTCTAGCTCTCCAGAGCGCAGCAAGCAAGAAGAGTTCGTCCTTCGCACAATTGAAGAACGCAACATTCGGTTTATCCGATTGTGGTTCACCGATGTTTTAGGTTTTCTAAAATCAGTAGCAATCGCACCAGCTGAATTAGAAAATGCCTTCGATGAAGGAATTGGTTTTGATGGCTCTGCGATTGAGGGTTTTGCGCGAGTAACTGAATCAGACATGCTGGCTCGACCAGACTCAGCCACGTTTTCTATCTTGCCTTGGCGAACTGAAGCCCCAGGTGCGGCACGTATGTATTGCGATATCGCCATGCCTGATGGTTCTGCATCGATGACTGATCCGCGCAATGTTTTGCGTCGCACTTTGAATAAGGCCGCCGAGATGGGTTACACCTGTTACACCCACCCAGAAATCGAATTCTTCTTATTTAAGAATCAGCCAGTTGCAGGTGAAGCACCAGGTGCGGCGCGCATGTTCTGCGACATCACGATGCCAGATGGTTCACCATCACATGCTGATCCCCGAAACGTTTTACGTCGCACCTTAAATAAGGCAGCGCAAATGGGATACACCTGTTACACCCACCCAGAAATTGAATTCTTCTTATTTAAGAGCGCACCAATTAAAGGTGAACAACCTGTGCCGGTTGATCAAGGTGGATATTTCGATCACACACCAGCTGTTGTGGGACATGATTTCCGGCGCCAAGCGATCACCATGTTGGAAGCGATGGGAATCTCTGTTGAATTTAGCCATCATGAAGGCGCACCTGGCCAACAAGAAATTGATCTGCGCTACGCGGATGCTTTAAGTACTGCAGATAACATCATGACTTTCCGCCATGTCATCAAGGAAGTTGCGCTGGAACAAGGTTTCTACGCCTCCTTCATGCCAAAACCATTTACTGATCATCCCGGCAGCGGAATGCATACCCACGTTTCACTCTTTGAGGGCGAGAAGAACGCTTTCTATGATGCATCGGCTGAATTTAATTTATCTAAGGTTGCTCGCTCATTTATCGCCGGCATTTTGAAACATTCATCTGAAATTACAGCTGTCACAAATCAATGGGTTAACTCTTATAAGCGTCTGCAAGGTGGGGGAGAAGCACCAGCTTTAATTAACTGGGGCCATAACAACCGCAGCGCCTTAGTGAGAATCCCGATGTATAAACCAAATAAAGAGAACTCAACACGAATTGAATTTCGCTCACCAGATTCTGCCTGCAATCCGTACCTTGCTTATGCAGTCATGTTGGCCGCTGGCCTAAAGGGAATCGAAGAGAAATATGAATTAGTTGATAACCAAACTCCAGATGCTCTGCCAGCGAATCTCAACGAGGCCATCACGGTGATGGAGAAGAGCCAACTGGTCCGGGAAACTTTGGGCGAGCATGTATTCGAATACGTTCTGCGCAATAAACGGGCCGAATGGCAGGATTATCGCCGCCAGGTAAGTGCTTACGAATTAGATCGGTATTTGCCGGTTCTTTGACGCTATTTTACAAATACACTACATCTCACCTAAGGATTTAATAAAACTTTTTTGGAGGATAAGTGGCACTACGTTGGGGTTATCTCGGAGCTGGCGGAATCGCCAAAACCATTGCAGCAGATTTTCAAATCGCAGGTCTAAAAATCCAAGCTGTTGCAACTCGCGATATGGAGCGCACCAACGCCTTCGCCGATAAATTCAACATTCCAAATCGCCATTCAGATTATGCAGCGCTGGTGGCAGACCCTGAAGTAGATGTTATTTATATATCCACAATACAAACACTTCATCGCGATCATGCACTTTTAGCCATTGAAGCGGGCAAGCATGTTTTGCTTGAAAAGCCGTTCACGATGAACGCCGCGGACGCGCATGAGATTTATGCTGCTGCGAAACGAAAGAATGTTTTTGTTATGGAAGCTATGTGGACTCGTTTCTTGCCAACCATGAATGCCGTGTTTGCTGCGATAGATTCTGGAGAAATTGGCACACCGCACTTTGTATATGCAGATCACAGCCAGTTCTTGCCTATCGAGCGAGCACCTCGCCTTTGGAACCGCGAACAAGGTGGCGGCGCTCATTATGATCTAGGAATTTATCCAATTCATATGGCGATTAGAACTTTAGGTTTTCCAGATTCAGTAAGTGGAAAATCGATTATGACGGATACCGGAGTTGATTCAGCCACTGCTGCGGTATTGCAATATAACAACGGAAGTCTTGCCTTAATCAATTCATGTATGACAATGGCCGGCACGCTAAATGCGGCAATCCATGGCACAAAAGGAAGAATCGAAATAGATGGTTGGTTCTTCGAACAAGCCACCTTTTCTATCTACGATAACCAACATAAGTTGGTGCGCAAGTATGAAGAAAAGATTTCTGGCCGCGGCATGCAATACCAAGGGATTCACGT
>CAWUTY010000055.1:0-3687 GCA_963925575.1 Candidatus Nanopelagicaceae bacterium | reverse complement strand
GTGATGTGATTGGCTAGGTAAACCCCACTTGGAGCAAGACCAAAAAGATGGCGCTTGAGAGCTGCTCGCTCGAGTCATCAGGTAGGTTGCTTGAATCTGTAAGCAATTGCAGATCTAGATGGATGGTGATCGTCTCATTGTCGTGAAAGCAACAAGAAACACAGGATCCGGCTTATAGGGCGACTCTTCTTTCTATTTCCTTTCATGGGAGTAGAGACAACCCTCGAAGCCCAGGAATAACAACCCCAACTCTCATAAATCTTAATCTGCCTCTACAATTGAGTGATGTATGAAATCGCATTAAGTGTAAACGCTTGCGTGGGTAGCAAAACTCGTGCTGATGTTGCATGGTTAATTTCATCAACCGAATCGATTGTCCCAATGAGCTTTGATGCAATCGCGATGACACCTGGTGGAGGCAAAATTGGAAACCTCTTCAATTCAGCTTTCGATGGCGCACTTATTGAACACGCAACACGCAAATTACCTAATGGTCGCATTATTACTCGAGTAGTTACCGACTTCGAATCAATCATGTCTGATTTGCCCACAGGGACTACTTTAAAATTTGCCGTGCTGCCTTCCAACGCAATTGAGACTGGTATTTGGCAGTCATTTCTAGATCGCGAATCAATAGCAATCGTCTGTCATCTCCAAGGGGATGAAATTGTGATGTCTGAATACTTCACATCAGTAACAATTATTGCTGCAGATCCACAGATAGCTGAAGAATTTAGTAAGAATAAATCAATGACACTCGATCTTGGCAATCGAATTGTGACCATTTATCATCCAATAACAAAGTTTGTCGTTGCAGGTAGTGGCCCAATCGCAGATGCACTTGCAAAAGCCGCTCAAGGTCTTGGCTGGAACGTTTCAGTCGATCCGCGCCCTTCTATGGTTGCAGGGCTGACTGCAACGCTCTCGCCTATGGACTGCATAGTGATTATGGGACACGAGGTTGAAAGTTCGAGTAACTGCCTTAAATATGCTCTCGAAAGCAAAGCGGGTTACATTGGTGCGCTGGGTTCAAAGAGGATGCAAGAGAGCCGTGAGGATTGGCTTAATTATCGTGACATCACAGATATTTCACGGGTACACGGACCTGCCGGCTTCAATATCGGAGCATCAACTCCAGACGAAATAGCAATCTCAATTTTGGCTGAAGCAATCTCAGTCTTGAAGGGTGTTTAATATCATCATGGATCTGCAGCACAGCACTTCAGATCGTATTGAAATGAATATTATGTGGAGTGTCATGGGCATTATGTTCGTATTCGATATCGGCATGATTTACTACCATGTAAATATGCATAAGCGTGTCAAAGCTCTCGAAGCGCAATTAAAGAACCAGAAGTAAATCTCGTGCGCGAAGGAACGTGGGATGAAGCCCTAGCTATTGCCTCACAGAGCTTCTCTCATCTCGAATCGCAGACTGTCTCTCTTTCAGATGCAATCGATAGGTTTCTTGCTAAAGATGCTCTCTCGCTCTGTGATCTGCCTGCATTTGAAACGTCGTCGATGGATGGATGGGCAGTATCCGGTGAAGGTCCCTGGAAACTCATCGGCGAAGTTACTACCGGCAAGGCATCAACACAGATAATTCACTATGGTCAATCTTTAGCAATTGCAACGGGTGGAGTTATCCCGCAAGGAACCACTTCTGTTATCCCTTGGGAGAAAGCCACTGAGAAAGATGAAGAGATCTCTGGCGAAATCGAAGAAGGTGCAAATATTCGCCCAGCAGGCATGGAGAGCAAAATAGGCGATGTTCTCGTCACTGCAGGAGCTCGAGTTACTCCACCGATGGCTGGATTATTTGCAGCAACTGGACACGACTCAATTGAAGTAATCAAAAAACCACGAGTAGCAATATTTTTCTTAGGTGACGAGCTCATACATTCAGGAGTTCCAGTAGATGGTGCGATTCGCGATGCACTTGGCCCGCAGTTACCAGCAGTGCTTGAAAGTATGGGCGCCACTATTTCGTCAGCTCAATTTGTGAAAGATGATCTCAACGTTCTCAATCAGGAAATCGCCAACGTGCTCAACACTGTTGATTTGGTAATTACAACGGGTGGAACAGCCGACGGTCCTAGAGATTATGTAAAGCCTGCGCTCAATAACCTAGGCGCAAAGATGCTCATTGATTGCGTGAAGGTACGGCCTGGCTATCACGTGCTCATGGCTCGCGTTACTCACAGCGGTCGAGATATTGCCTTCCTTGCACTTCCTGGAAATCCACAATCTGCACTTGCTGCACTCTATTCATTTGGTAAACCACTTATTAATTCTTTTCTCGGTGCGTCGCAAGAAAAGCTAGCAGAAGTTGAATTGAGTTCGTCGCTTACAACTCCTGAAAGTTTTTCACGGTTAGTACCAGGAACGTGTGATGGAAATGTATTTACACCTACTGCGTATTTAGGTTCAGCGATGTTGCGTGGAGTCGCGCATGCTCAAGGATTTGCGCTCATTAACCCTGGAGTAAATCCAATAAGCTCACCTGCGCGCTGGATACCATTTAACTAAGACTATTTTAATACAGGGGCTGGTTCGTCTTCGCTGGCAAGTGATGTCTTATGAATAGCTTCAGTGCCTTTTGTAAGTGGTTGATTTGTTCCGCCCACTTGATTCGAAATAATTTCTGCAGCAATTGAAATTGCAGTCTCTTCAGGGGTTCTTCCGCCAAGATCTAAGCCAATCGGTGATTTGAGCTTCGCGAGCTCTGCATCGGTCATTCCAACTTCTTTCAGTCTTACGAGACGATCTTCATGGGTACGTCGGCTGCCCATGGCGCCGATATATCCGGCTTTAGTGCGAAGTGCGATTTCAAGTACAGGAACATCAAATTTGGGATCATGGGTAAGTACGCAGATCACAGTACTTTCATCAACTTCAATTGTTGGAAGATAGCGATGAGGCCAATCGATAATGACTTCATCTGCATCTGGGAAACGACGCTTGGTGGCAAAGAGTGGGCGAGCATCGCAGACAATGACGTAGTAGCCCATAAATTTACCAATGCGAGCAACGGCTGCCGCAAAATCAATTGCACCGAAAATAATCATCCGTGGTGCTGGAGCAAAGGATTCGACGAAGACCGAGACATCGTCCATGCGATTTTCGCCTTTTGGTCCAAGTTTCAATGTTTTTGTAGTTCCGTGACTCAAAAGCGCTCGGGCACCTTCAATTGCAGCATGATCTAATTGTGAATTTCCAAGCGTTCCAGATGTTTCAGTTTTAGTTAGAACTATGCGCGCCCCGATGCCGGTTTTCGCGATGACAAGGGTTGCTACCGCAACCGCCTGCTTATCTTCAATATTATCTGCCACCTCGGCAAAATCAGGGAATGTGGCTTGATCAATATATTGAATGTAAAGCTCAATTGTTCCGCCACAAGTTAGGCCGACTGCAAAGGCGTTGTCATCACTTACGCCGTAAGTTACAGATTGGGATATTTTTGTCCTAAGGACTTCCAGAGATGCTTCGTGAATTGCACCTTCAACGCATCCACCAGAAACGCTGCCGATGACTTCGCCTGAATCGAGAACGGCCATGGCAGCACCTACTGGTCGAGGAGCAGAGCTCCAAGTGCGAGTTACTGTTGCGAGAGCAAATGATTTATTGGAGTTAAAAGATGGCAAAACCTCTTGAATGATTTCGCGCATGACGTAAAGTATAGCGATG
>CAWUTY010000054.1:0-3873 GCA_963925575.1 Candidatus Nanopelagicaceae bacterium | reverse complement strand
GGTCAGTCTATTCATAGTGTTAGATGTTTCTGTACATTTAAAGTATATTTATGTACAATACATTTATGAAGACATTGCCGTTAACTGATGCCCGTCGCGATTTACCCTCACTAATAGATAAGGCAGAGAAAGAGCCAATTCTCATCACTCGCCATGGAGAAGAAGCGGCGGTTTTGATTTCACCTTCATTCTATGAAAAAGCATTGGATGCCATGGAAGAACTCGAGGACATCGCGGCCTATGACGTTGCCAAGGCCCGCAAAGAGAGTTCTGTGGTTTGGGCTGAGGCGAGAAAAGATTTGGGACTTGCTTGAACCATTTCACGGTTCGCATTGAAAGAACTCCCCGAAAGTTTCTAAACACTCTCTCTGACATAGATAAGAGAAGAATCGACGCAGCTTTAACTTTGCTTGCAGAGAACCCACTGCCGCCAAAAGCTAAGAAGCTATCAGCGCGAGATGGTTATCGGATTCGTGTAGGAGATTTTCGGATCATTTACGAAATTCAAAAAACAATCCTTGTGGTCCTAGTAATCGATATCGGCCACCGGCGCGAGATTTATCGTTGAAAGTTCTAGCGCGCAGACCAAGTGATTTAAATGCCTAAGTGATACCAGCTGTTCGCGGTTTTCCACATCACGGCCTCACGAGTGGCCAATTCATGACGGGCCAAGCTGATTTCAAAGTCGGTAATTAGTTTTTCCAATGAAATAAATTGGCGATCGACCGGGAAATTACTTCCCCACATGACCCTGTTTGGAGTAAATAATTCCAGCGCAGTATCTATCAAGGTATTCATCGCCTCACTTGGCCAACTTCGGTGGTACATGTATAGGCCGCTCAATTTAATCGCAATGTTTTCATGTGCGGCCAGTTTCGCTAGCTCTATTTTCCAATTAGCAATCCCATCGCGGTCCCAATTAAGTGGCATGATGAAATGGTTAATAACCATCTTGGTTTGGGGAAATTCTTGCGCTAATCCCGCAGCACTTGTTGATTGATCCGGAAATATTTGAAGATCAAAGATCATTCCTTGATTGCCAAGGTGGGCGAAGTTTTTGCGCCAAGTCTTATCAAACATTATCTCTGGGCTATCTGTGAATGTGTACCTTGGATCGACGTGGTAATTAAGGATCTGTCTTACCCCAATAACACGGTCACTGGCTTGGCGATGAGCAGAAAGCAACTCTGGGAAATCCGCTTTTAATAAATTACCCCCTGCGATAATCGCGTAGGGTGTTTCAAAACCAGCCAGGGTCTTTGCTAACCATTTACTTTCGGCAACGGGGTTAGTCGGATCCCAGGCAGCCTCCACATGAACCAATCCAGCAAGTTCGACAGTTGCAGTATCTTGACGGTAATTAGGCAAAAGATAGTCAAGTGCTAAATTTTTTATCTTTGCAAAAGGAAGTTCTTCAACTTCAGGATCAGTAAGCCATGGGTGAGTACCTGTCTTTAAATCCCATAAATGCATATGTGAATCAATGATTTTCAATGGGCTAACCTCTCTGTAAATCAAGAGTGTCTGTGGACTCGGGGCTTAGCGCCAAATAACCACCATCTACCGCTAAATCTGTGCCAGTAACAAAACTTGAATCCGGGCTGGCAAGCCAAGCAACTGCTGCTGCAACTTCATCTGGTTCACCGCAGCGATTTAGCATTGAGTAGCGGCCCCAAACCGGCTCCCATTTTTTACGATCATTGTTTGCAGCCTCATCAAGGGTTTCTGTCCAAATCCAACCAGGGCTTACTGAGTTAACTCGAATTCGATCTATAGAAAGATCTAGCGCTTGGCACTTAGTTAATTCAAGGAGCGCACCTTTCATCGCGTTATATGTCCATCGTCCAGCTTGAGCACGATGTGAAGAAATACTGGCGATATTTACGATCGCTGGGTTGGCACTCTTGCGAAGTTGGACGAGTGCCTGGCTTACCAAATTGGCACCCGCTAATAGGTTCACTTCAAAAGTTCTTTGCCACTGTTCGCGGGTAGCGTCAATGCCCGAGAGTAAAAATATTGCAGCATTATTTACCAAAATATCTAGCGATCCACATTTATTCACTGCTAAATCTATGGCTTTACCGCGGACATTTTCATCGCAAACATCTCCTGCAACTATATGCAGATTGGGATTATTTAAATCGGCTTGCATCTTCTTCAGTAAATCCTCATTTAAATCAAGTGCTACGACAGAAATCCCATCCTTTAAAAACCTGCGAACGCATGCTGCGCCAATTCCAGATGCTCCTCCGGTGACAATTGCCGTTCTCGTTCCAGCCATAGTCAACCTCTCTTCGATTGAAAGATGTCTAACATTTGGTATTCCAACAAGGGCATGAAACTACTGATTTGAGCGGAGACGAGGAGATTTGAACTCCTGAAGGCTTTTACACCTTACCTCGTTAGCAGTGAGGCGCACTCGACCGGGCTATGCGACGTCTCCAAGTACAGGTGTGAGTTTACAGGTAATTCTCTAGCGAGTGAAACGTTTCTCTTGCATAATCGCATCCCAAATCACCGCTTGGGCAGCCAAAGCATCCTGTGAATTTTGAGCCTGATTAAGGGCGTTGATATCAACCCGATCGCAGACTTCTTCCAAGTAAGTAATGATTTCGATGCTGCGAGTAAGTGCGCGCACTGGATCTTCGCGGAATGGGAATTGATCAAGCAAAATCGGATCTGACCAATTAATACTGCGCAGTGCCAACATATATTCGATGGTTTCGAAAAGGTGAACTGATGCAACTGGCAGATCATCATCCCAACCGCGCCAGTTATCGTTTAGCTCGGCGCTAACTAACTTGCCGTGGCGATGGATAAGTAGAAGCGACTCTGCTGGAGTTTCTTGCGCCATCAGTGAATGGCCGAAGTCCATAACAATTCCGACGTTATTAACTTTCATCTCGCTAATTGCAAGGAGGGTTTTTGCAGCAGTTGCAAGGGTCATGCGAACGCGTGGTTCTTTGCATTTGTATTCAATAGCAAATTGCACCTTAGGGTTTTCATTTGCAAGGTCACGGATACCGTTGATGGTGTAATCCCAAATTTGTAAATAATTTGCTTGCAATGGAAAATCAAAACCATCTTGGCCGGGCCAAAACTTCACATATGTTGCACCCAGTATTTCAGCTGCGGCGATTGCCTCGCGAACGCGGTCCTTGGTTTGTGAGCGCAACTTTGTATCAGGATTTGTAAATGAGCCTTTTACATATTCACGCATGTAGATATGCGGAGTTGTTGCGCGGCAGATAAGCCCGTTGTCATCCAGCATCTTCTTTATCTCGACTGCAGTGCGCTCAGGAATATCAAATGGCACATTTATATCTAAGTGCTTAAGGCCAGGGACTTTGGCAGCATCTTCGATCATTTGTTGGCTGGTGCGAGTTGGGCCGTAACCATCACCGGCATAGCGGTCAACGAATTGGCCAAATGCCCAGATGCCTGCGCCGTAAGTTAGTTTTCCCATTTTGATCTCGCTCTCTCTGCTATTCGATTTTTAGATTCTAGAAGGTTATTACGTGTGTGGATAGGGCTCTAATTCATCTTTAAACGTGATTGATGCAGCGCTTTTCGCCAGGTTTTTAGCCTTATCTGGCGTTCGGATTCTGAAATTGCTGGGGTGTAATCAGAATAATTAAGTTCAATCTTTTCGATATCTGAAATTGTTACAAGGCCAGCGCCAAGCGCTGCAACCATAGCCGCACCAAATGCGGATAGCTCAACAAGTTGTGATGATCTAATTCTCTTTCCACTTAGATCTGCCAGCATCTGCATTAAATACTCATTGCGCGCACCGCCACCGTCGGCATATAAAGAATCGATTTCTATATTTGATTTAGCAAAATCTTCAATCACATCATTTATCTGTGCAGC
>CAWUTY010000053.1:0-9593 GCA_963925575.1 Candidatus Nanopelagicaceae bacterium | reverse complement strand
GTCCAGCGCGGTCGCTGGATGGATAGCGCCGTTGTGAGTAAAGCTATATCCATGGCTAATAAACGGATGTGTATTATTTTCGCTTACCGGAATTCCTGATGTTGCCCAGCGCAGATGCAATAACGCACCATCTGTTCTAGTCTTAGAAATAGTTTCTTGAAATGTGAGACTACGTTGCGCAATCTCTGGTGCTCGAGTCAGATGAGATTCATCGGAGTTGTGCTCGATGGTTGCTACACCCCAGCCATCGCAATGTACAGAGGATAGGCTGATGAATTCGGGCAACTTTTCTCCCACGGCCTGCGCAAAAGATTCGGGTTTTAAAGACACGTAGCCCAAAAGTCGGCACATTTTCTGACAAACCTCTTCCATTAGGAGCACACTTGAAGTACAAAGGCTACCTCGGTGGCCTTCATCGATCCAGCACCAACAACCTTGGATCATGGTGTTCCAAGGTTAAAGCGGCACAGGAGGAATGCAATTGGTAAATACACATGACGCAGACGCGGCGCAACTCGCCGAACTAGGTTACAAACAAGAGTTTGATCGAAAGTGGAACGGTTTCCAAAACTTCGCTATTTCATTCTCAATCATTTCGATTCTTTCGGGATGTTTCACAACATTCGGTCAGGCATGGGCTAACGGTGGCCCTGTTGCAATATCAATTGGTTGGCCAGTAGTTGCTTCGCTAATCATGATAATCGCTCTATGTATGGCTGAACTTGTCTCGGCTATGCCTACAGCTGGCGGTATTTATTACTGGGCGTTAAAGTTGGGAAAACCTATCCACGGATGGATGACCGGCTGGCTCAATTTAATTGGACTAGTTGCCGTAACTGCAGCAGTTGACTATGGATTTGCGCTGTTCTTTGTAACCGCAATGAACATGTATTCAAGCGGTTTTGATCCAAAAGATCTCAGCAATTTGTATCCAACTGACTTGAACCAGATTTTCATCGTCTTTGCTATCACAATTCTTTTGCATGTGTTGATCAACATTTACGGCGCAAAAGTGATTCACAAACTACAAACCATAAATGTTTACTGGCACGTGGGTGGAGTAGCCGCAATTATTCTGATTTTGGTATTCATTCCTACAGAGCACCAGACCATCTCATGGATGTTTACTGAGAGAATCAACCTAAATGGTATGAACGGTGGATCAACCGAAGGACTGGGTTACTGGTTCTACGTTCTTCCACTTGGCTTCTTGCTAACTCAGTACACCATCACCGGCTTTGATGCATCAGCGCACGTTTCTGAAGAGACCGGTCAAGCAGGAAAGGCTGCGGCGCAAGGACTTTGGAAGGCTGTAGCGTATTCAGCAGTCGCTGGTTGGATCCTTCTTCTAGCATTCCTTTATGCCGCAACAAATGTAGAAATGATGAATGAATGGTTTGGATTCTCTCCAGTCATTTTCCTAACCTCGCTACCTATCTTCTGGGCAAAACTAATCATGGTCCTCACTTTGGTTGGGCAATTCTTCTGCGGTATGTCTTGTGTAACAGCAGCATCTCGTATGTGTTTTGCCTTCTCACGTGATGGGGCAGTTCCCGGACATAAGTTCTGGCGCAAGCTAGATAAGAACAACAATCCAAGTAACGCAGCACTTTTCGTTGGTGTCTTCGCATTAGTGTTGACTTTGCCAGCCTTAATTAAGGTAGAAGATCGTGTTGCACCACTTGCTTTCTACGCTGTGACATCCGTTGCAGTTATTGGACTCTTTGCCGGCTTTGCAATTCCAATCTGGTTGCGATTTAAGGCTGGAGATTCATTTAAACTCGGTCAGTGGAATCTTGGCAAGCACTACAAGTGGATGGCACCAGTGGCTGTACTCGAAATTATCCTTGTTTCGATCTACTTCGTGCTTCCAGTAGTTCCAACTGCTAACTGGTTCTCACCAGACTTTGACCTCAGAGACGCAAACTATGCACCAATTGCGCTCTTGATTGTCATCGGTGGTGCTTACACCTGGTGGCTAGCAGGTGCCAAGAAGACTTTCCGTGGCGCTCGTAAAACTATCAATGATTAATAGTCACAACTAGGTAAACTGCCCTGTCGCGCTAATCGTGCGACAGGGCAGTTTACTTCTCACTGAAAAGAGATGACGCGATGTCAAATAGCGGAAGGGTCGAAGATCTAGTAGCGATCGTTACGGGAGCGGGCTCGGGTATTGGGCAGGCAAGTGCCATCAGACTTGCTGAAGAAGGCGCCACGGTAATTTGCGCTGACATAAATTTAGAAGCAGCCACTGCGACGGCGCAGCAGATAAAAAGCGCAGGATTCGCTGGCGAAGGATACAAAATCGATATCTCTGATAGCCAAGCGTGTACAGATCTGGTGGATTCCACCGCAACAAAGTATGGATCAATCGATATTTTGGTAAACAACGCAGGCGTTAACTTACCCGGCGTCTTTCATGAAGTCACAAACGAGATAATTGACCGCACCTTAAATGTGAATGTAAAAGGGGCGATGTACTTAACTAGGGCTGCGCTGCCGCACATGCTTAAGAACAAGCGTGGTTCAATCGTTAATATGTCCAGCGTAAACGGTCTCGTCTCCGAGCCTTACTTAAGTGTTTACTCCGCATCCAAAGGTGCACTCGTTATGTTCACGCGAGGTATCGCTTTAGATTATGCAAAAACTGGAATTCGCTGCAATGCGATTTGTCCGGGGTGGGTCGATACTCCGATTAATCACGCCCATGCCAAGATGCTGGGCGGCCTAGATCATGTTTATAAAACAATTGATTCTTTTCAGCCAATTGGCCGTCCCGGCACCAGCCGCGAGATAGCCAATGTCGTCCTATTTTTAGCCTCAGATGAGAGTTCATTTATGACCGGCTCGATAGTCTCGGCAGATGGTGGCATGACAGCGCAGTAACTGGAATAGTACGCACATGAGCGCGCTAACCTTAGAAAAATTAAAGGCCCTTGTCGCAGATGGAACCATCGATACCGTTGTTGTAGCAATGACGGATATGCAAGGTCGGTTAACTGGCAAGAGAATCCACGGCCAATACTTCCTTGATGAAGTTGTTAAGCACGGCACCGAAGGTTGCAACTATTTGCTTGCCGTAGACGTGGATATGAATACGGTTGCAGGTTACGAGATGTCTTCCTGGGAACGTGGCTATAGCGATTTCGCGCTCATTCCTGATCTAAATACGCTTCGCCTAATTACTTGGCAACCAGGTGCCGCGCTGATTCTGGCTGATGTGGCTTGGCTTGATCACACAGATGTTGTGGCATCCCCTCGTCAAGTTTTGCGCAAGCAAATTGCTGAACTTGAAAAAGCTGGCATGGTTCCGATGTGCGGAACAGAACTAGAGTTTGTAGTCTATAAAGATTCTTATGAAGAAGCCTGGAATAAGGGATATAAAGATTTAATTCCGGTAAATCAATACAACGTCGATTATTCAATCCTCGGTGGATCCCGAATTGAACCTTTATTGCGCGATATCCGTATGGGTATGACGACTGCGGGAATGATCGTTGAATCTGTAAAGGGTGAGTGCAATCTAGGCCAACATGAGATTGCCTTTAAATATTCAGATGCGCTCTCTAATTGCGATAACCACGTAATTTATAAAAATGGCGCTAAAGAGATCGCTGACCAACAGGGATACGCCTTAACTTTTATGGCAAAGCCAAATGAAAAGGAAGGCAACTCATCCCACATCCATCTCTCTTTCCGTGGGTTAAAAGGTGAGCTTGTGATGGTCGATGACTCTGATAAAGAGCACGGTATGAGCGAGATCGGTCGCCAGTTCATCGCCGGTCAGTTGGCACATTTGCGTGAGCTTTCGATTCTCTTGGCTCCAAATATCAACTCCTATAAGCGCTATGTTCCGGGATCATTTGCTCCAACTGCTATTCGTTGGGGACGCGATAACCGTACGTGCGCACTTCGCCTAGTCGGTCATGGCGCAGGATTGCGACTAGAAAACCGCGTACCTGGAGGCGATGTAAACCCTTATTTGGCAGTTGCCGGAATCATCGCGGCAGGACTTGACGGCATTAAGAACAAAATGAAGTTAGAGCCCGCCTTTACTGGAAATGCTTACGAGTCTGACTCATCTCGCGTGCCAGCATCAATGCCAGAGGCGCTGGAACTTTGGGAGAAGAGCGATTGGGTTAAGCAAACTTTTGGCGCTGAAGTTCAGGCGCACTATGCCAACATGGCCCGTGTTGAAATAGCGGCCTATGGCAAGGCTGTTACCGATTGGGAACTATTCCGAAACTTTGAAAGGTTTTAATTCGTGTCTTCTACATTTGATGTAATCAACCCTGCCACCGAAAAGTTAGTTGTAAGCCTGCAGGAAGCAGATGTTGCACAGACTGATGAAGTTATTGCAAAGGCTGCGAAGGCTTTCTTAACATGGAGGAAGGTCTCCCCCGGCGATCGTGCCAATTTGCTGCGCAGATTCTCGGCCATAGTTACCGCTCATCGTGAAGAGTTAGCACAACTTGAGATTACAAATTCGGGCCACACCCGCGGCAATGCTCTCTGGGAAGCTGACAATGTAGCCAATGTTTTGAACTACTACGCCGGCGCCCCAGAAAGATTGTTTGGTAAGCAGATTCCAGTTGCTGGCGGCGTTGATATAACTTTTAAAGAGCCTATTGGTGTTGTGGGAATTATTGTTCCTTGGAACTTCCCGATGCCAATTGCTAGTTGGGGCTTTGCTGCAGCACTTGCCGCAGGAAATACTGTTGTGTTAAAACCTGCCGAATTAACCCCGATGACAGCTGTTCGGCTAGCCGAACTAGCACTCGTTGCCGGAATTCCGGAAGGCGTTTTAAATGTAATTGTCGGTAAAGGCAGCGTTGTCGGTGATCGCTTTGTTACTAACCCAACCGTTCGCAAGATCTCTTTCACTGGATCAACTCCGGTTGGTAAATCAATTATGGCTGGGTGCGCTGATCAAGTTAAGCGAGTAACCCTTGAACTTGGTGGCAAGAGCGCAAATGTAATCTTTGCTGATGCAGATGTTGATCGCGCTGCTGCAGCTGCCCCAGGTGCGGTTTTTGATAACTCGGGACAAGATTGCTGTGCGCGTTCACGTATCTTGGTGCAAAAAAGCGTCTTCGATCGTTTCATGGCAGGTTTTGAAAAAGGCGTTAAGGAATATCGTGTTGAAGATCCAAACCTTGATTCTTCTCAAATGGGACCGCTGGTTTCAAAGAAACAATTAGAGACAGTACAATCATATTTAAACGATAAAGATGACACCGTCGCATTCACAGGAAGCGCGCCATCTGGTGTCGGTTATTGGATGCCACCGACTGTCTTGCTGCCGAAGAGCGTTAACGCTCGCACTTGGCAGGAGGAAATATTTGGACCAGTTGTTTCAGTATTGCCGTTTGAAGATGAGGCCGAAGCAATTGAGTTAGCGAACGCATCTGATTATGGACTTTCCGGCTCCATTTGGACCAATGATTTGGGTCGCGCGATGCGTGTATCTAGGGCGATCGAAAGTGGAAATCTTTCAGTTAATTCGCACTCTTCAGTGCGCTTCTGGACTCCATTTGGAGGCTTCAAGCAATCTGGTATAGGCAGAGCGCTCGGACCAGATGCCCTTGATGCTTACACAGAGACAAAGAACGTTTTCTTCGCTACCGAATAATTTAAGCGCTCCGACTTTCTAACTTAAGCGCTGCTGTAAATGCTTCAACTACTTCAGGCTTTGTCCAAGGACGTGGTGATTGCGTGATGAAATAATCAGCTAGGGCGTTATCGGAAAGTAGTTCGATATCTCCTGCGGTGACACCGATGCTAGAAAGCACTGGAAAATCCAGATCTGCAAGTATCTTGCGCACAGCGGCAACTGCGCGAGAACCGTTGCGAGTTCCATCAGGTGCAACACCCATGGCATCTGCAACTCGCTCCATCTTCTCAGGAACAACTTTGGCTTCACGCGTAAGTGTTTCAACAAGTACTAACCCAATGGTTAAGCCGTGAGGAACATGCTTTAGGCCGCCAATAGCTTGGCCAAGTGAATGCTCTGCCGTGCAATCTGAAATATTCATTGTTAGGCCAGCCATCATGCTGCCCGCAGACATCGCAGCGCGTGCAGCTTTATCATCACCATTCTTATATGCCGCAACGAGTGCGCCAGACATCATGCGCACTGCTTCGTAACCAATGGCATCCCCAATTGGCGTAGAACATTTGGCGATAATGCCAGCAATCGCTTGAGCAAGTGCATCAATTCCGGTATTTGCAGTCATCGTTGGGGGCATGCTGTAAGTGAGAACTGGATCAACTAGTGCAACCTGTGCGCGCAGATTGGCATTGGCGATTCCCGCTTTAATTCCAGATACTGGATCTGAAATTACGGAACCACCAGAGACTTCAGAACCTGTTCCGGCAGAAGTTGGAATCGCGATTAAAGCAACAGTGGGCACTGGGTAATTTGGAGTCTGGGCTTGGAATTCACGGAATGTGCAATTTAGTTGCGCACATAGTCGAGCTGCTTTTGCAGTATCGATAACCGATCCGCCGCCAAGGGCTACGACAACTTCAGAGTTCGAACTTTTGAAAGCTGCTGTAGCGTCATCGACCATCTCAACTGTTGGCTCTCCTGCTGGTTTTTCAAAGATGGTTACATTCAAATGCGAAATCGCAACTAAACGGTCAATAAGAGCCTTTGCGGCAGGATTAAATTTTTCGATTCCGGCATCGACCATCAAGAAAACTTTACTGGCACCTAATTCGTCAATGACTACTGGCAGTGCGGTAGAAATACCTTCACCGAATTTAACTTTGACCGGTAAGTGATTGTTAAAGGACTCAATAGCGTGCATGACATCTCCCGCTTAATTTAAATTGATGGAATTTAGACTCGTTCAATCTCTGCTGAGGCTATCTTAGATAGAAATCTATCTACAAGTTCGAAGCCTCGCCTATTTGAATCAGGTTCTATCGCCTTTGTTTGAGCCCGTAATTCTTGAACTACGACTCCCTCTGATTCAACTTCAACGCAGCCACCTTCCATAGCCAGCCACAAATCTAAAACACGCGAATCTATTTCAGGATGAAATTGCAGACCTAAGGTGCGGCCAAAAGTAAAGGCTTGCGACGCAATTTGCGTTCTGGCGATTTCTTTTGCTTGAGGCGGTAATTGCCAACGATCCCAGTGATATTGAAACCAAGGACCCTCTTCAATTAGTGAGTGATCATCACTTTCAATTTGATACCAACCAAGCTCGGCTTGTGGAGCCCTAGCAACTGATCCCCCAAGAACTCGTGCCATTAATTGTCCACCGAAACATATTCCAAGAATTGGGATTCCGGCGTTGTGCGCCACTAATACTTTCTCCATCTCAGGCTTTAACCAATTACCAATTCGCTCATCTTCCCAGGCGCCCCAGGGCGCACCTAAAATAACCAAGACATCAAATGACAATAAATCAGGCCACTCAACACTGACGTTGGGAGTTAGATAATTTGCTTCGTCAACAATTAAAAAACGCGTTATCTCAAAACCATGTTCGGAAAATCGTTGTGAGATTGGTCCTGCCTCGGAGGCATGATCATGCTCAATAAATAGTGCGCGCTTGGACATTTGCGAATTCTACTTAGGGCTACTTTTGGATGCGAATTGGATTTTGACCACGTGCAACTAAGCGCTCAAAATAAACTTCGCGCTTATCATTAAAAGTCGCTGCTTCTTTGCCTGCGTTTTTCAAAAAGGCGACCAGTTCTTCGCGAGCAACCAAGCCATCACCTGAAAGGTCGTTACGTTCAAAGACATTCCAGGCTCGCAATACTGGAGCAACAACTTCATCAATATGTAATTGCAAATCATAAATTCCTGCCAGTGCGATCTGAACTGCTTTGCGGCCGAAGCCCGGCATATTCGCACCAGGCATATCGAAGTTTCGTACAACGTCACTGATAGCACGCATGGCAGCGTTTGGTTCCATATCTAGCGCTGCAGAGAGAGTATTGCGGTAGAAAAGCATGTGGAGATTTTCATCGAGTGCCACACGCTGCATCATTGATTCTGCAATCGGATCATCTGAAAGCTTGCCTGTGTTGCGATGTGAAACACGTGTAGCAAGTTCTTGGAATGAAACGTAGGCAATCGTGTGCAACATATCGTTCTCATATGGTGTCTGGTATCCCAGAGACATATGTGCCATCCGCAAATCTTCAAGTTCGTATGGATCCACACCGCGCGTTGCCATCAAATAATCTCGAATCACAATTGCATGACGCGCTTCTTCGGCGGTCCAACGCTCAATCCAATTACCCCAAGCGCCATCGCGACCCATTGAGATTGAAATCTCTGTGTGATAACTAGGTAGGTTATCTTCGGTTAATAAATTAAGAATTAGCGAATCTTGCGCAACTGGAGTCAGCCGAGAATCTTTTGCCTCCCACGCATCACCGTTTAGCGGTCCGGCGTAATCGCGACCTTCTGACCATGGGACATACTCGTGCGGGTACCAGTTCCTCTGAACTGAAAGGTGGCGTTCGAGTTCGACAGCAACAACAGGTTCCAGATCGCGAATCAATCGTGCCTGGATTTTTGCTGACTCTTCGCTCATAGGTGAACGCTACGCGAAAAGTGCGGTTACTGACTAGTTATAAATACTTTTTAGCCCGCTCAGTGGCCTGTAATTCTCGCCACTTTGCTATTTCTGCATGATTTCCACTTAATAAGATCTCAGGTACTGGTATACCGCGCCATTCTTGTGGCTTTGAAAAATTTGGATACTCAAGATATCCATCGAGATTATGTGATTCCTCCGTTAGCGAATCAGGATTACCGAGAACTCCTGGGATCAACCGTGTAATCGCTTCAATCATGACAAGGGATGCAACTTCTCCCCCACCAAGAACGTAATCACCAATCGAGACTTCGTGCACTCGAATATTTCTTGAAACGTATTCGGCCGATGAATAATGCTGGCGAACTCGGTCATCAATTCCTTCATACCGGCCGCAAGCAAAAATTAGGTGAGATTTTGTAGCAAATTCTGCCGCCATCACTTGGTTAAATCTTTTTCCGGCAGGGGTTAAGACAATTAGATCTGTATCTTCAACCATCAAGGGATCAAGGGCCTTGCCCCAAATTTCGGCGAGCATGACCATCCCTGCACCGCCGCCATAAGGGGTGTCATCTACCGTATTGTGGTTATCGCTTGTAAAGGTGCGCAGATCATGCACTTGTATATCGACTAAACCCTTATTTTGCGCCTTACCAAGAAGCGAAAGCTGGGCTGGTGCAAAATATTCAGGGAAAATTGTGACCGCATCAACCTTCATTCGGCAACCTTGCTTTCATAAAATTCAGGCGGGATTACCGTCATTCGCTTTGCTTTGATATCAACGACCGGAACAAGTTGGCGCACAAATGGAATCAGGATTTCTCCAGAATTAGTCTTTATTGAAAGAACATCTTGGCCAGGCAGGTTAAGCACTTCGCTTACTTCACCCAACAAATCGCCATCGACTAAATATGCCTGGCATCCAACTAGTTGCAGCACGTGATAGTCATCTTCATCTAATCCCGGCTCATCAATATCAACTTCTGAATAGAGAAGAACATCTCGGAATTTTTCAATCGCATTTCGATC
>CAWUTY010000052.1:0-10781 GCA_963925575.1 Candidatus Nanopelagicaceae bacterium | reverse complement strand
CGTATAACGGGGCGGTCGCGCGAGTTTTATTTGGCCCGATTGCATTTTCACGAGTTCGTCAGTGGATTTCTAACGGAAATTTTGACCTATTGCATTTACATGAGCCGGCCATTCCTTCAATTTCACTGTTGGCTTGCTGGGTTGCCGAAGGTCCACTAGTTGGAACTTTTCATGCGGCAGCAAAGCGGCAGAAAGCGATCTTCGCAATCGGTCCGATCCTTGAGCCGGTGATTGAGAAACTTACCGTCCGTATCGCTGTCAGTGAGGCAGCTCGTGAAACTTTAACTGAGCATCTAGAAACTGATGCCGTCGTTGTACCAAATGGAATTTATGCAGATCTGTATCGTGATGGTGAAGTGCGCGCGCAATGGAGTGGAAATACCCTTGGTTTCATTGGGCGATATGAAGAACCACGAAAGGGTTTATCGGTATTACTCGAGGCGCTGCCAATTATCGCTCGCTTCGCATCGGATGTCCGAGTCTTGGTTGCTGGACCTGGAGATAGCAAGGAAGTAGAAGACCAGATTGATCCGCAACTAAGACATCGCTTCGAATTTTTAGGTCGCATATCTGAGAAAGAAAAGGCAGACTTTCTTTCATCTGTTGCCCTCTACATTGCCCCAAATACTGGTGGTGAGTCATTTGGAATTATTTTGGCAGAAGCCTTAGCGGGTGGCGCGGCAGTTGTAGCGAGTGATATTCCAGCCTTTGATTCACTTCTCGGTGGCGGTGAATATGGTGCGTTATTCCAATCTGAAAATCCTCAAGAGTTAGCAAAAGTGGTCATCGAGTTGTTGCGTGATGTGGATAAGCGGAAATCTTTAGCACAGCGCGGCAAGGTGTATGCACAGCGCTTTGATTGGGATGTTGTTGCTGAAGATATCTATTCGATTTATGAAATGGCGCTGGTAGGTGGCAAGGGCGTAACTCTTTCTTCGGAAAATCGGGCATGGAGTCGCTTCTTGGGAAGAGAAGGGAAGTAATGGAAAAGTTCTTATCTATCGCACTTGTTGTCATCTTCGTAATTTGGTATCTCTCATATTCGGCGACGCGTCTAGATAGGTTGCATCATCGCGTCGAGACCAGTTGGGCGAATTTAGACGGACTCTTACAACGACGTGCCGCAGTTGCACTTGAGATTGCCAAGAGCGATATTGCAGATCCAGCATCTGCTTTACTGTTAACGGCCGCCGCACACCAAGCAAGAGATGCGCAGATGCAGACGCGCTCTCAAGCTGAAAGTGGTTTATCGGGAGCGCTCGGTCTTTTACTAAATGACGGTCATCTCGTGGACGGCTATATCGAAAAAGATTTATTACGCGAACTCTCGGAGTTAACTGACAAGATTCGTGTAGCAATTGCAATGCACGTAGATGCAGTCACTCGCACTCAGATGGTGCGCAAGAAGCCTGTTTTTAGAATATTCCGACTTGCAGGTAGTGCGCCACTACCAGTGACATACGAATTCGAAGCCGATGTCCTTTAAAAAGCTAGTACTGGCTTTAGTTGGTCTTGTACTGATAGCAGTTGCGACCGGAGCTGTTTTTGGTTTTGCGGGCATCAAAGATGTTGAACAAGTGATGACGAAAGTTGAGAAGGAGGAAAGTCGGAATTCAATCAGTGGTCGCATAGGTAGTGATGGGCCAATTTTGGTGGTCAAGATTGATGACACTCCTGCTGCGCATCCGCAAGTGGGGTTAGAAGACGCCGATGTGGTCTACATTGAACAAGTAGAAGGTGGATTGACCCGACTTGCAGCCGTATTTTCTTCAAAGATTCCAGATGTGGTTGGTCCAGTGCGCAGCGCCCGAATCTCGGATATCGAACTGCTTGAACAATTTGGCCGCATTGCATTTGCCTACAGTGGCGCGCAGAGCAAACTCTTGCCCGTGATAGCAGAAGCCAATTTGGAAAACCTTGGGGCGCAAAGACAAGGCCGTGATATCTACGCCAATGATCCAGCACGGCTGGCACCGACTGCGATGATGCTGCAAGCAAAAACGCTAATGGGCAAAGTTGCCACGCAAGGAAGTCCTGTCGCGATTTCTAAAAATATTGGTTGGAACTTTGGTGATTTAACAGAAACCGGAACAGTGATTAGTTCAGCAAAAGTTTCTTGGCCGGCAACCTCTTATGACATAGCTTGGTCACAATTGGAGAAGCGCTGGTTGTTATCCAACCGAGGATTGCCAGATTTGGCGGCGTCCGGAATTCATTTAGGGCCGACAACTTTCGTTATTCAATTAGTTTCAATAACTCCATCTGAATATTTCGACAAATTTGGGGGAGTTACACCATTTTCTGCCACAGTCGGAAGTGGAAAAGGATTTATTTTGCGCGATGGGCTAGCAATTGCAGCGCTCTGGAATCGTCCAACTGCCGAAGAGGGCACTTCATGGACTTCGCCAACTGGTGAAGAAATTCTCTTCGCTCCTGGCCAAATATGGGTGGCACTTACCGATAAGCAGCCTGTATTCACGCCCGCAAGCACATCAAATATTGCAGATGCGCTAACCAAGGGTTCAAAGTAGTATTGCTTCACTAAAGATCCAGAAAAGTCTTGTTGGAAAAGAAATACGAAAATTTTTACTAAGGGAGTTTTAAATGTCAGAGGCAGTCGGTACAGCACGCGTTAAGCGCGGTATGGCAGAAATGCTCAAGGGTGGCGTCATCATGGATGTCGTAAACGCTGAGCAAGCCAAGATCGCTCAAGATGCTGGTGCATGTGCAGTCATGGCTTTGGAACGCGTACCCGCAGATATCCGCGCCCAAGGCGGAGTCGCACGTATGTCTGATCCTGACATGATCGAAAAGATTAAGGCCGCAGTCACCATTCCAGTGATGGCAAAGGCCCGCATTGGCCACTTTGTGGAAGCCCGCATTTTGGAAGCACTCGGCGTTGACTACATCGATGAATCCGAAGTTTTAACTCCTGCAGATTTCGAAAACCATATTGATAAATGGGATTACAAAGTTCCCTTCGTTTGTGGTGCAACAAATCTTGGCGAAGCGCTGCGTCGCATCAATGAAGGCGCCGCAATGATCCGCTCTAAAGGTGAGGCCGGCACAGGCGATGTTTCAAATGCGATGATGCACATGCGCAAGATTGGTGGAGAGATCCGCCGCCTTTCATCTATGCGCGAAGATGAACTCTATGTTGCAGCCAAAGAACTTCAGGCGCCTTATGCCCTAGTTAAGGAAGTTGCCGAAACTGGAAAACTTCCAGTTGTTCTATTTACTGCTGGCGGAATAGCAACACCGGCAGATGCTGCCTTGATGATGCAGATGGGCGCCGACGGAGTCTTCATTGGTTCAGGTATTTTCAAATCCGGCGATCCAGCCGCACGTGCCTTGGCTTGCGTTAAGGCGACAACTTTCTTTGATGATGCCAAAGTAGTGGCTGATGCATCTCGCGGTTTAGGTGAAGCAATGGTTGGAATAAATGTTGCAGATTTGCCAGCTCCGCACCGATTAGCCGAACGCGGCTGGTAGTTCGCTAACTGCAATGAAGATAGGTGTTCTGGCGCTGCAAGGCGATTTCCGTGAGCACCTATTGGCAGCTAAACAAGCAGGACATGCAGCTTTAACCGTGAGGCGAAGTGAAGAACTTGCCGAAGTTGATGCGCTAATACTTCCCGGCGGTGAATCAACCACGATCGCACAATTGGCGCGAACATTTGATCTATTTACAGATATAAAAAAACGGATCGCCGACGGTATGCCGGTTTACGGTTCATGCGCCGGAATGATTCTCTTGGCTGATCGTATTGTCGACGGCGCCCATGGGCAGGAAACCTTCGGCGGCATTGATATGACTGTGCGCCGCAACGCCTTTGGGCGCCAGGTTGATTCATTTGAAAGCGATTTGAACTTTGACGGCACCGAAATGCACGCCGTATTTATCCGTGCGCCATGGGTTGAAGAGTTATCGAATTCAGTACAGGTACTTTCTGATGTGATGGCCGCTGACGGCAAGCGCCACCCTGTGGCAGTTCGCCAAGGCGCTCTTTTCGCCACCTCTTTCCATCCCGAACTAACCACAGATTTACGCGTACATCGTTACTTCTTTGATCAAGTGTGTGTTGGCGCGATAAAGTAACGACACTAAATTCGTGATTTGAACTGATTGAGGTGTTCTAAATGTCAGGCCATTCCAAATGGGCAACGACAAAGCATAAGAAGGCGATAATCGACGGTCGTCGCGCGAAGAATTTCGCGAAGCTAATTAAGGCCATCGAAGTAGCGGCGCGCAATGGTGGAGCAGATGTTGATGGCAACCCAACACTTTTTGATGCAATCGCTAAGGCAAAGAAGAATTCCATGCCAGCGGATAATATTGATCGCGCCGTAAAGCGCGGCGCTGGTCTGGAATCTGGTGGCGCTGATTGGCAAACAATTATGTATGAAGGCTACGGACCAAATGGTGTTGCGATAATGATCGAATGTTTATCTGATAATCGCAATCGTGCGGCCTCTGAAGTTCGCGTTGCAGTAACTCGCAATGGTGGCTCGATGGCAGATCCTGGATCAGTTTCCTATCTCTTTAATCGAAAAGGCGTAATTATCGTAAGTAAAGATGGTGGAGTAACAGAGGAGAAGGTGCTGGAAGCAGTTCTTGAAGCTGGCGCTGAAGAAGTAAATGATTTAGGTGAATCCTTTGAAGTAGTTTGCGAAGCCAGCGATCTGGTCGCAGCCCGCACCGCCCTGCAATCAGCTGGCGTCGATTATGAATCTGCAGATTCTTCATTCCTTCCGTCGATGAGTATTCCGCTAGATGCCGAAGGTGCCACAAAGGTCTTCGAATTAATTGATGCAATCGAGGAGTTGGATGATGTTCAGAACGTCTACAGCAACTTCGATGTATCTGATGAAGTTATGGCGAGCCTTTCCTAGGCGTAAGTACTCCACGTCATAGGCTGTGAAGTTATGAGCCAACAACTTATTCGCGTTCTGGGAGTAGACCCCGGATTGACGCGTTGTGGTGTTGGCGTAATTGCTGGAGCACCAGGTACGCCGCTTCAGTTAATTGGAGTCGGTGTGATTTTGACGCCCAGTGCAACGGCTCTTGAACTTAGACTTTTACAGTTAGAGCGCGAATTAACGCAATGGGTGGAACTTCACAAGCCTGATGTCATCGCCGTGGAACGAGTTTTCGCACAACATAATGTTCGTACCGTGATGGGAACTGGCCAAGCAGCAGGTATCGCCTTACTAGTTGCAGCTCGCGCTGGAATTCCTGTCGCAATGCACACTCCAAGTGAAGTTAAGGCTGCAGTCACTGGATCAGGGCGTGCGAATAAAGTGCAGGTAGCAGAGATGGTTAAGCGGCTGCTTTCTCTTAAAGAGATTCCTAAACCGGTAGATAGCACGGATGCACTCGCACTTGCCATCTGCCATATTTGGCGTGGAGCAGGAAACGCTAAATTAGAAACGGCCGTAGCCGCCGAAAAATCTCGGTTAGCTAAGTTGGCTGGCAAATGATTTCCTTAATTAATGGCGTCGTTCGCTCTCTTGGTGTTGATCGAGCCGTTGTTGAAGTTGGGGGAGTCGGTCTTGCTATTTCGATAACTCCTGCGACGAGTGCCTCGCTAAATATTGGAGCGCCCGCGCAATTTTTCACATCTCTGGTCGTGCGCGAAGATTCGCTAACGCTCTACGGTTTCTTAGATGATGATGTCAAGGCACTTTTTGAGTTAGTGCAAACAGTCAGTGGGATCGGTCCCAAGGTGGCGCTTTCACTCGTGGCGGCCGTATCTCCGAGCCAATTAGGTATTGCAATTGCGCAAGAGAACATTGCAGCAATTGAAAGGGTGCCTGGTATCGGGCGAAAAGGCGCGCAGCGTCTAATTTTGGAGTTAAAAGGCAAGCTCTCAGATTTTGGTACATCACATAAAATTGCACATCATCAACCTGCCTGGCGTGAACAGTTGGCCAGTGCGCTAATTTCTCTTGGTTTTAGCGCTAAAGAATCTGATCACGCTATTACTACCGTGGTTAGCCAGATCGCCGAAGAAGGTGGCGATGCCAATGCAACCGATCTATCTGATTTGTTAAAACGTGCCTTGCAGAAAGGTGGGCGCTAGAGATGAGCGATGATCGCTTAGTTACTCCAGAATTTATTAGTGATGATTCGGCGGCTGAGCACGCCCTTCGTCCTAAGACGCTCTCTGAATTTATCGGTCAAAAAAGAGTTTGTGATCAGATTGATGTTCTGTTAACCGCGGCTAGACAGCGCAATTCCGCGGCTGATCACATTCTTCTATCCGGTCCGCCAGGATTAGGAAAGACAACTTTGGCGCTGATCTTGGCCAGTGAAATGCAAACCCCAATTCGTATCACCAGTGGACCAGCCATTACCCACGCAGGGGATTTGGCGGCAATACTTTCATCCCTTGTTGAAGGGGAGATTTTGTTTCTTGATGAAATACATCGCCTGCCAAGGCCTGCTGAGGAACTTTTATATTTGGCGATGGAAGATTTTCGGGTCGATGTTGTAGTTGGAAAGGGCCCTGGAGCAACGGCGATTCCACTGCAGCTGCCACGTTTTACTTTAGTTGGCGCAACTACGCGTGCTGGCTTATTGCCTAGCCCACTACGTGATCGCTTTGGGTTCACTGCGCATTTAGATTTCTATGAAGAAAATGAATTGCAAGAAGTTATTCGCCGCAGCGCCACGCTTTTACAGTTGAAAATTGATTCTAAAGCTGTTGAAGAAGTAGCCGGCCGCTCGCGCGGAACACCACGTATCGCCAATCGCTTGTTACGGCGAGTCCGTGATTATGCGCAAGTTAGATCGGGCGCAAAGGGTGCAAACCATTTGACGCATGAAGATGCGATGTTGGCACTTGAAATGTATGAAGTTGACGAGAAAGGCCTCGATCGTTTGGATCGATCAGTCCTAGTTGCCTTAATCGAGCGATTTAACGGTGGCCCAGTTGGACTTTCAACACTGGCGATTGCAGTTGGAGAAGAGACCGAGACTGTGGAATCTGTTGCTGAACCGTTTCTGGTCCGCAATGGATTTATGGCCAGAACTCCGCGCGGGCGCATCGCAACAGCGCAAGGTTGGGCCCACGTGGGACGAACACCACCTGCCGGGGCTGCGACGCTTTTCGACACGCCCGCTCTTGACGCCTAGACTCTGCTCCTATGTCCACACCAAATAAAACTGTGAAGAGCCCTGCCCGCTCTGGCCGCTCCCTCGTGATCCTGGCCGTGATCCTGCTCGGATTAATCCTCACCGCACTTGTTCAAGGCGCTTCATCTGTTCGCCTCGGTCTCGATCTGCGCGGAGGCACCAGCGTGACGCTGCAACCTCGCGCATCAAATGATGCTAACAAGATCACATCTGAGGCGGTAGACCAAGCTGTAACAATTATTCGCCAACGCGTTAACTCACTTGGTGTGGCTGAAAGTGAAGTAACAGCGCAAGGCAGCGGAACTAATCGTCAGATTGTAATTTCAGTTCCTGGAGATAGCGGACGTCGCGTTGTTGATCTAGTTGGTCAGACCGCCGAACTTCGCTTCCGCCAGGTTCTTGCCGAAGGTGCGGGAATCCCAGCGACTGCGGACACTTCTACTGCAGCAACTCCGGCTGATGGAGTGGCCGCAGATATTAACGCTCGTTTCGCCGCACTTGATTGCACCAACCCAGCAAATCGTGAAGGAACTGGCGCTGATAGTCCAGCCGACACAATTGTTTCCTGTTCTCGCGAAGGCGGAGCTAAATACATTCTCGGACCTGCCGAAGTTCTTGGTCAGCAAGTATCTGAAGCATCCGCCGGTTTGGATCCTGCGCAAGGGGTTGCCTGGTTTGTTTCGCTAACTTTCGATGGTGATGGCACTAAAGCATTTGGTACGCTAACAAATCGCGTAACAACTTTGGCATCACCGCTAAATCAAGTGGCAATAGTTCTCGATGGTCTAGTTGTTTCAGCTCCGCGAATTAACGAAGCGATCCCATCTGGCAACGCTCAAATCACTGGTTCGTTCTCACAAGTTGAAGCGCAAGATCTTGCCAACGTTCTTAAGTACGGTGCGTTACCGTTGGCCTTTGATCGTGGTGAAGTTCAGCAGGTTTCACCTACTTTGGGAGCGGATCAATTAAACGCGGGTCTGCTCGCTGGTTTCCTTGGTCTTGGACTCGTAGTTATTTACTCACTTCTTTACTACCGCGGTCTTGGTTTAGTAACTGTAGGCTCACTGGCTATAGCTGGTGGCTTGGTTTATCTACTCTTCCTTGTACTGGGAGCGACAATCGGATTCACTCTTACTTTGGCTGGAATCGCTGGAGCGATTGTGGCGATCGGTGTAACAGCTGACTCATTTATCGTCTTCTTTGAACGTATTCGCGATGAAGCGCGCGAAGGGCGCTCACTGCGTTCGGCGGTCGAAACTGGCTGGCTCAAAGCGCGTCACACTATTTTGGTTGCTGACGCCGTCTCGCTAATCGCAGCCGTTCTGTTGTATTTCTTTGCCGTCGGTGGCGTACGTGGTTTTGCATTCACACTCGGACTCACAACTCTTGTCGATCTAATCGTTGTGTTCTTATTTACAAAGCCAATCGTCACGATTTTAGCCGGAGTTAAATTCTTCGCATCCGGCCATCGATTCTCAGGCTTGTCGCCTAAAAGCATCGGTATGAAACAAACTCAATCTCTAGCAACATTGGAGGCGTAAGCGATGTTAAAACTTTCAGGTCTTGGTGGGCGTCTTTACTCTGGTGAAACTTCATTTGATTTCATCGGACGTCGTCGTCGTTGGTACTCAATCTCTGCAGTGTTCATACTGGCCTCTATTGCAGCACTTGCGATCCAAGGTTTGCACCTCGGGATTGAATTCAAGGGTGGTTCGTCTTACACCGTCAATAAATCAGGCATCAGCGTTGAGCAAGCGCGCGCCTCTGTGGCATCAGTTGATATTCCGGGCGAGATAATTGTTCAGAAAATTGGCGATTCTAAGATTCGCATCCAAACTGGAGCGCTAACTAGCGCACAATCAAAGGGTGTGGAGAGCGCACTTACTCAAACTTTCGCTGTTGCTATTGAATCAATTGATACCCAAATAATTGGACCATCGTGGGGTAAGGAGATTACCAAGAAGGCGCTCTATGGTCTTATCGCATTCTTGATAGTCATCATGCTCTTTTTGGCGATGGCTTTTGAACCCAAAATGGCGATAGCTGCGATCGTTGCTGTAGTCCATGACGTATTTATTACAGTTGGAATTTATGCGCTCGTTGGTTTCGACGTTACTCCAGCCACCGTGATTGGTTTCCTCACAATTCTTGGTTACTCACTTTATGACACAGTCGTTGTATTTGATAAAGTTCGGGAAAATACCAAATCAGTAGCAGTCGTTGGCAAGATGACTTATTCACAAGCCGCAAATTTGGCTGTTAATCAGACAATCGTTCGCTCTGCAAACACATCTCTAATTGCGTTGTTACCCGTGGGATCAATTCTTTTCGTGGGCGCTGGCTTACTTGGTGCCGGAACTCTTAAGGATCTTTCGCTAGCGCTATTTATTGGCCTTGCAGTCGGTACTTATTCATCAATCTTTATCGCGCCACCATTCTTGGCTTCACTTCGTGAAAAGGAACCTGCAATGCAGGCACTCGCTAAGCGCGTGGCATCTCGC
Source organism: Candidatus Nanopelagicaceae bacterium (assembly GCA_963925575.1). GTDB lineage: Bacteria > Actinomycetota > Actinomycetes > Nanopelagicales > Nanopelagicaceae > Planktophila. Next base: position 1,142 of record CAWUTY010000052.1, on the reverse strand, counting down.
GGGGGAGTCAGTCTTGAAACAGTTTCATCTGCAGCTACAGGCCGTCCAGCGATCCGCCCAAGTGGAAATCGCGGTCCTCGCAATCAACCAAAACGTAAGGGTCGCAAGTAAGGCAATTTAATTTGCCACTAGCGCCCCCAATATTCGATTAGCTATGGATATTCTGGTTGCGCCGTTAATTAAGACTCTGAAAGAGAACGATCCAGCGAACAATCTAATCGATATCGAACGTGCCTATGAGGTTGCAAAGCTGGCTCACGTGGGTCAAATGCGTAAATCTGGTGAAGAGTACATAACTCATCCAGTTGCCGTCTCTCAAATCTTGGCCGAGCTCGGCTTAAATGATGTGACGATCATCGCCTCGTTATTACATGACACCATCGAAGATACGCCATATTCATTGGCCCAGTTACGCCTTGATTTTGGCGATGAGATAGCAAACTTAGTTGATGGTGTTACCAAGTTAGATAAGTTAACTTACGGGCCAACTGCTGAAGCCGAGACAGTTCGCAAGATGGTTGTTGCTATGTCGCGCGATATTCGCGTCCTTGTTATTAAATTAGCGGACCGACTTCACAATGCTCGTACCTGGAAATATGTCTCCACCGAAAGTGCGGAAAGAAAAGCCCGTGAGACTTTAGATATTTACGCACCGCTTGCGCATCGCCTTGGTATGAATGCGATTAAGTGGGAGCTAGAAGATCTCTCATTTGAAGTTCTTGAGCCTAAAAAGTTTGAAGAAATTTCACGATTAGTGGCTGAGAGATCTCCTTCCAGGGATGCCCTTACGCAAGAGGTAATTGCGGCAGTACAAGGTGATTTGCTCAATGACTCTGTTTCAGCAACCGTTACTGGCCGAAAAAAGCATTTTTATAGCGTTTATCAAAAGATGGTGGTTAGAGGCAGAGAGTTCAACGATATCTATGACTTGGTGGGGATCCGAGTATTAGTAAATGATGTTCGCGATTGCTATGCAGTTCTTGGTTCAATTCACGCAAGATGGTCACCGGTTCCGGGACGTTTTAAAGATTACATTGCGATGCCAAAATTTAATCTCTATCAGTCCCTTCACACGACAGTTATCGGACCAAACGGTAAAGCGATTGAAATTCAAATTAGAACATTCGATATGCATTCCCGCG
>CAWUTY010000051.1:0-3409 GCA_963925575.1 Candidatus Nanopelagicaceae bacterium | reverse complement strand
GGGATCGAGTTCCAGAACCACGCGCTAGCCCCAACAGAACAGTCTCTGCTTGATCATCGCGTGTGTGCCCTAAAAAAATTTGTGTAGCGCCATATGCCTTTGCAATCGCTTCGAGGGCCGCATATCTGGCCGCGCGTGCATCTGCTTCTAGTCCAGACTCTTCTTTAACACTAACTTTTTCAATAATAACTTCTTGATATCCCATCGCCTTTAATTCGACTTGAACTTTCGCTGCTTGATCTGCTGAGCCACTTTGTAGTTGATGATCAACGGTTACAGCAATTAAATTAATTGCTAAATCTGGTGCTTCTTTAATTAAGGCATACGCCAGCGCAAGTGAATCAGCACCTCCTGAAACTGCAACCAATGCGCAATCTCCGGCAGTTAAATTTTCGAGAAAAGGGCGCACTGCATTGCGAAGTTCAAGCGGAGCGCTGGACATGCGCTAACTCTAGACCCGAGTTGGCTTAGGTGTCGCTAGTTTGCTACATCTCGTCTTGTAAATAGGACCGTTGCAATTACCAAGGCGCTGCCAACGTATAGTCCTGAAAGCGAAAGTGCATGCATGTAACTGATGGTTTCGCTTCCGCCCACCGCAATCGTTGCCAATTGATTTCCGGGTAGCCATTGGAGGGTGCTGGATTTAACCGCTCCAACAATATTCTCTACGATTAGCAGCCAGAGGACTCCCAAAGAAATTGAGCTAATTGGTGAACGCAAGAGAATGCCAAGCACCATGCCTATGATTCCAAAACCAAGAATTGATATAAAGACGTTAAGTAAAGTCTTGGCAATTTCAAGGCGGCCATCAGAGTTAAACCAAAGAGTGGTATTTACATCTTTACCGCCAGCTAGCGCATAAGAAAAACCTATTGAGATCACAGCGCTGACCAGAGTCATAACCATTGCAAAGACCTTCATTGAGGCCAACTTGCCTGCCAATAAACGGATCCGACCTGGTTGGCGAACTAATAAATTGCGCAGTGTTCCCAATGAATACTCTTGAGCAGTCTGGGCCGCAAATACACAGAGCGCAATAATGCCAAGTAAATTACCAATACTTGAAAAAGATTGAGTTGCTCCACTTGGAAGCGAAAGCATTTCTCGAGTTATGCGAATTCCACGATCGCCATTGCCGTTTGGTGAATCAATCATTAGGAAAAGCAGTGACGAAACCAGAACGCTGAAAAAGGCAACTGCGCCAAGAGTCCCGAGTAGCAGCGTTGGTCTGCGCAACTTTCGCCATTCCGCAAAGAAGATACGTGCAATGCTGCGGATCATTTCTGTTCCCCTGTCATTTCAAAGAATGTCTCTTCAAGGTTAGGTAATTGTGGTGAAAGTTGCGTCAAGAGAATTCCGACCTCGAATTCCAATTTATTTAAGGTGCCCGCCCATTCAGCGGGGCCTTCAATATGCGCTGCACCATCTCGAATATGTGCGTGATGACCTGCGCTTTGCGCTATCGCTATGATTTTCTCTAGATCACCAATATTTTCAGTCTTTACAATCATGTAAGGCTGTTGTTGATCAAATAATTCTTGGATTGGTCCGGCAAATACAACTTCACCTTTACGTAACATAACAATGTACTCACTGATTATTTCGAGTTCAGATAGTAAATGTGAAGAGACAAATACTGTTGTGCCTTTATCTGCAAGCGAGCGAAGTAATTGGCGAATCTCTTGAATACCTTCTGGATCAAGTCCATTGGTAGGTTCATCGAGAATTAATATTTTTGGATCAGGAAGTAGCGCAGCAGCAATTCCTAAACGTTGCTTCATGCCAAGTGAATAAGTTTTGTATTTAGAGTTGCCCCGTTCGGCTAATCCAACTTGTTTCAGTAGTTGATCGACACGTTCTTGTGGGAAACCACCCAAGGTTGCGAGCACGCGCAAATTTTCAGAACCTGACAGCGCCGGATAAAAAGCTGGGCCTTCGATCATCGCACCGACTTGTGGCAAATAATTTTCTGGAGATGTAATTGGTTCCCCCAAGATTTGACCGGTACCTCCGGTTGGAGTGATCAGGCCGAGCAACATACGAATAGTTGTTGTCTTGCCCGCTCCATTTGGGCCAACGAATCCACAAATAGTCCCGAGCGGAACCTGGAAATTTGTATGTGAGACGGCAAGGGCTGCACCGTATTTCTTGCTCAGATCAGTTACTGAGATAGCGAGATTAGACATGTCTTGAATATAGCAATTGCGCCTTAGGATTATCTGTGTGAGCAACGAGACCTGGGGTTATCAACCACGCAAAAATCGCCCTGCCCCTGATTGGGATGTAAACCCACAGACTGATGCAGTCCGCGCCGGGCTTGCTCGCTCAGGTTTTGGTGAAACATCAGAGGCGCTTTATTTAACAAGCGCCTTTACTTACTCTTCTGCGCAGGAAGCGTTTGATTCATTCACCGATGAAACAGATCATTTCCTTTATAGCCGCTTTCACAATCCAACGGTTCAAATGTTTGAAAAGCGTTTGGCTGCAATTGAAGGCGCTGAATATTGCGTTGCAACAGGTTCGGGCATGTCGGCTATGTTCGCATCGGTTGCATGTTTAGTTGTAGCGGGTGATCACATCGTTGCATCTGCCGCTATGTTTAGTTCATGCCATGTTGTTCTAACTGAGATTCTGCCAAAGTGGGGCGTAACTGTTGAGCTTGTTAAAGGAAATGACCCTGCTATCTGGGCTGCCGCGCTAAAGAAACCAACTAAAGTTGTATTTATCGAATCCCCCAGCAATCCGCTACTGGAGATTGTTGATATTAAAATGGTTAGCGACCTGGCGCACAAAGTCGGTGCCACGGTTATCGTCGATAACGTAATGGCATCACCGGTATTACAAAAACCACTTCAACTTGGCGCTGATGTAGTTATGTACTCAGCAACTAAACATATTGATGGACAAGGCCGCGTACTTGGCGGTGCCATACTTGGTTCCTTCTCCTATATAAACGAATATTTAATTCCATTTACTCGTCACACAGGTCCATCGCTAAGCCCATTTAGCGCATGGGTACTTCTAAAATCACTTGAAACAATGGAAATGCGCGTGCAACGTATGTGTGAAAACGCGCAAGCGATTGCCGAATTCTTTGAATCTCGTAAAGAAATTAAGTCTGTCAAATATCCAGGTCTAAAATCACACCCTGATTTTGAAACTGTTCAGAAACAGATGACTGGCGGCGGTAGCACCATCGGTATTGAATTTGCTGGCTCACAGAAGGATGCATTTGCCTTTATGGATGCCCTACGAATAATTGATATCTCTAATAATTTAGGTGACAGCAAATCACTTATTACTCACCCATCTTCAACAACTCATCGTCGCTTATCTCCTGAAGTTCAGGTTGAGATGGGTATTACACCTTCTGTTCTTCGTCTATCAGTTGGCTTAGAGCACGTGGACG
>CAWUTY010000050.1:0-2843 GCA_963925575.1 Candidatus Nanopelagicaceae bacterium | reverse complement strand
GCCGAACGTGGATTCCGTGCGGCATCCATTCATGGCGATCTAGGACAGAGCGCGCGCGAAAAAGCGCTTAATGATTTTAAGGCTGGTAAATCAGATGTGCTCGTCGCAACTGATGTGGCAGCGCGCGGAATTGATATAGATGGCATTACGCACGTAATCAACTATCAATGTCCAGAAGATGAAAAAACTTACGTACACCGCATTGGTCGCACAGCGCGTGCTGGAGCAGACGGAATCTCAGTCACATTTGTCGATTGGGATGACTTAGCTCGCTGGAAGATGATTGATACCGCTCTAGTTTTGGGATTAGGCGAACCCGAAGAGACTTATTCATCATCAGAACATCTTTATCAAATGTTAAATATCCCAGCAGGTTCCAATGGACGTATTACAAAGCAGAAGCCTGTTGCAAAGACAGAAAAGGTTGCCTCACCCGAGAGAACTGCTAAGCCAGCACCAGATAAAACTCCACGAAATCGTACGCGTACGAAGAAGTTTTCTGCTTAATTTTTTGTCGTTATTCCAGACCCAAGATTTCGAGTACCGAGTATGCGGCACTTCGATAACTCTCTGACACTTCAGAACTCTTACTCAAGGTTAAGACAGATAGATCAGAATTTGCCGCAATTTCTACCTCGTCACTGCGCAAAATTGCCACATCTAAGACTGGTGAGAGCTCTTCGTAATTTACTTCACCTATGCCGATCGCGGTTATGGGCTTATCGATAATTTTTCGTAATTGAATTAGCCCGCGTAGCGAATGAAGAGATTGCGAGACAGGTACGAGTATTTGATCGGCGGCGCTGATTGCCGCACCTAGTGCTGGGGTCAGTGTCGAAGGAATATCTAAGATTACCAAGTCGTAATCCTTCGGTAACTTAGGTAATAACCGGGAAAGCGCGCCTTCATCTAGGTTTGCTGCTAATCGTGAATCTGATGCAATGAAATCAAAGCGCTCAGAAGTTGTAACTAGGTTTTCCTCCGTTATCTTAACGCCCGAGATAAATTCGGTAATTGTAAGTCGTGGGTTTTCAAACCCAAGGCGAAAGGTAAGAGACGCTGCAGGATCAAGATCTATTAAAAGTGTCTTCTTACCAAACTCGGCAAATGCCACAGCCAAGCAGTGTGCAAGAGTTGTCTTTCCTGCCCCGCCAGCCGGATTGGCAATTGCAATTACCTTCACTTGGCCAACACCAATCCCCATCTAACTTGCGCTGCTTTATATACGGGTGGTGCCAATATCGCATCTGGGATTGCGCCTAAAGTTTTGCGAATCGCTTTTAGTGAAATATCCGTTGCAAAATTTTGTCCAGGCAAAGTAGGAGTTCCGTAAAGAGATCTAGCCCAAGCCGGCAAAGAACTAGCGGCGATAAGTGCAAGTGATGCCCAGGCGGGCGCCGCAGGCGTTGCAAAACGAACCGCAGTTGGGAGTGGTGGGATTGTTAAGAATAGGGCGGCACGCTTGGCATCATTTGAAGCGCTGAGTTCTGGTGAGATGTCGAAGAAATACTTCTGCATCTGCTCAACAGTTGCAGGAACTTGTTCTGTACTTAAGCCGACAGCTTGCGCAAATGCCACCATTTCAGCAACATATTGATCTTGTTGCTCAGCATCAAGTGAAAGCCCAGATCGAATTGCAATATCTAGAAAAGAATCCACCATCGACATATGTACCCATAGCAAAAGATGCGGATCATCTAACCCAAGTGCGGTATGAATCTTTTGCACACGAGCGGATAAGGCAACTGCTTCATCACCACTTCCAAAAGTTATAGTTGAAACATAATCTCCGGTACGTTGCAATCGGCCCCAAGCATCTTCACGAAAATTCGAATTCTTGGCTACACCATCCATTGCCTCTGGGTGCAACGCCTGCTGTAGCAAGGCACGGATGCCACCGATCGCCATCGCCGGATCTGAGTGAATTTTCCAGGCAATAGTTTCGGGAGAGAAAATCCCACGTGGATCCTTTGACATATACATAATTCTATCTGGGCTTTACTTATTGTGCAGTGAAAGCTTTTATGGCATCGACCAACATCTGAACTGCGATTGCCGCAAGTAATAATCCAGCGATTCTAGCTAGCAGCGTTACGCCAGCATCCTTAATAATCCCCAAAATAGTTGTGGAAGCCATTAAAGAGATTGCAATCACGATATGTACTGCAACGACTGCTGCGATCAGACCAATGCTCTGCGCAGTAGTTTGGATCTGCTGTACGAAGATCATGGTTGCCACGATCGCTCCGGGTCCTGCTAGTAGCGGGGTTCCAAGTGGGACGAGTGCAATATTTTTATCCTTCGAGACATCCCCACCCATATCGCGACCAGTTAAGAGTTCGAGGGAAACGTATAGAAGTAGGAGTCCGCCGGCTGCTTGTAACGCTTCAATTGAAACATTCATGTACTCCAAAATAAATCGGCCAAAGAGCGAGAAGAAAGAAATTACGATAAGCGAGACAAGTGCTGCCTGCCAAGCAAGTTGTACACGTTCTTTCTTTGTTTTGTCAGCGACTAGCCCCAGAAATATCGGCGTTGCACCTGGCGGATCGAGAATTACTAAAAGGGTTACGAAGGCCTGAATCGAGAAGGTAACTGCACTAACTTCAATGACGTTCACTTTGTTACCACCCTTCGAGCACTTGCCAGTGATTCAAGGCGAGCCCACTGCTCGGGATCGGTGAGATTCTCTGCTAGTTCATTTAGTTTACCGTTACCGTGGTAATCACTTGACCCAGTTTTAACTAATCCAAGTTGATCCGCAATTTGCGCTAGTTGCTCACGCTCGGCTTGTGAATGGTCTCGATGATTTACTTCAATTCCATGCAATCCGGCAGAGACTA
>CAWUTY010000049.1:0-3241 GCA_963925575.1 Candidatus Nanopelagicaceae bacterium | reverse complement strand
ACTGACCCAACAGTGCCGGCGGCATATAAAAATCCGAGCGCCCAAGGGCTGCCAAGTTCATCAGCCCAAAATGGAATCAGCGCTGTTGGCATAGCAAAGAACATGGCAGCTAAATCAACTAGATAAGTTCCTAATAAATCTTGTCTACTACATGCATAGTGCACACCAGCGATTAAGCCTGCCAGAGATGGCTTTTCGGCCTCTGGGTTGGCTGGCACATTTCGAACTCTTGCGAGAAAGGCAAGTGAAATTATGAACGTTGCGATGTCTGCAATGTAACCAACTGAAATTGAAAAAGATGAAATTAAAATTCCACCAATAGCTGGACCAATGATGACACCGACCTGCCAACGCAAACTCATTAAAGCACTGGCTGCTGGCAAATCATCATGACTAACCAATCGAGGCAAGATGGCATCGGCGCTAGGACGTTGCAAGCCATTGACGGCGGCAAATAATCCGATGACCACATAGATCAGAATCAAATTTGGGTCGGGCAGGAATGAATTGACCAGCAAAATAGCCACCAACAACAGGGAGACGAATTCGGTAACCCAGACCATCTTCTTGCGGTCGACATAATCGGCCAGCACCCCGCCATAGAGACCGAAGAGAATTAGTGGAACGATTTCGACGACTCCAGAGAGCCCAACTGCGATGTAAGAATTAGTCATTTCTTTGATCTGAAAGGGGACGGCGACGTAAGTGATCATCGAACCCATGTATGTGATCAGCCCAGCGGCCCATAAATTACGAAAATCGGGGTATTTCTTTAGCGGAGTTAGATCAATTGCGAATCTAGACGCTTTCGATTCTGGCACTGGGTTAGTTAAAGGTATTTTCGGCCGCAGGGAAGGTTCCCCCACGCACATCGGCAGCAAATTCTTGCGCCGCAGCCGAAATTTCAGAACGTAGATTGCGATAAGCCTTGGCCAATTTTGGTGGGTTGGCAGTTAGTCCAACTAGATCCGTCCAGACCAATACTTGGGCATCGCAATTACGGCCGGCACCGATTCCGATAGTTGGAATTGCCAAGGCTGCAGTAATTTTTGCAGCCAGTTCTGCGGGGACGAGTTCTAGGACAAGGGCAAATGCTCCAGCCTTTTCCAGGGCCAGTGCTGCCTGCAAAATTACTTCGCCATCTTCGCGACCTTGCACGCGATAGCCGCCCAATTGATGAAGTGATTGTGGAGTAAGGCCTAAGTGGCCCATGACTGGAATTCCAGCAGAAGTTAATTTTTCAACGGTTGCTAAATGTGCGCCCTCTAATTTAACTGCCATCGCACCCGCCTCTTTAAAGAATCTAGTTGAGGTAGCGAGCGCTTGTTCAGGCGATGATTCGTAAGATCCAAAAGGCAGATCGGCCACGACCAAGGCGCGCTTTGATCCACTAACAACTGCGCGGGTAAGTGGGATCAGATCATCAACTGTTACGGGGATCGTGTTCTCGTGTCCCAGAAAATTATTGCCAGCGCTATCGCCGACAAGGAGTACCGGAATGCCAGCGCTATCAAAGATCTCGGCGGTCATCTGCTCATATGAGGTGAGCATCGCCCATTTCTCCCCGGCAGTTTTTGCTCTCTTCAAATCCAAGATCGTGACGCGACGATGCTCAGCCCCACCGTAAAGGGTCGTTGTAGTCCCAGACATTGGTTTCATTACTTCCTCCAGCCTCGAAGCTTCGCGAGAAGTCTCCGGGTCTTTTCTATTGAGGCTTTGGGATAATGGTAATGGATTACTCTTGAAGTATGAAGTTGCGCGTAGCGCTGGCCCAGGTCAACCCAACGGTTGGTGACCTTGCGGCAAATGCTGCTCTGGTGCGCGAGAACTTTAAGACCGCGCAAGAAGCAGGCGCGCATATCGTTGTCTTTCCCGAAATGGTTTTAACCGGGTACCCAGTTGAAGATTTGGCGTTGCGACCTTCCTTTCAAATCGCCAGCCAGAACGCGCTCGCCGAGCTGGCCAAGTCGCTAACCGGCAAGACCGTTGCGATCGTGGGTTATTTAGATCAAGTAGATGGTGCGCCACAGAATATGGTCGCAGTTATCAGCGATGGCGTTGTGAGCGCGCGTTATGCCAAATGCCATCTCCCTAATTACGGCGTCTTTGATGAGTTCCGTAACTTTGTGCCGGGGGATAAGACTTTGGTGGTGCGCATTCATGGCGTTGATGTCGGTATTGCGATTTGTGAAGATCTTTGGATCGATGGCGGGATCACTTCGCAATTAGCCGCCCGCAAACCAGGTTTGGTAATCGTTCCTAACGGTTCGCCGTATGAGCGCAATAAAGATGACGTGCGACTGGCACTTGTTAGCAAGCGCGCTCGCCAGGCAAGTGCCCCACTTGTCTATGTGAATATGACTGGCGGCCAAGATGATTTGGTCTTCGATGGAGACAGCATTGTTGTTGCCGCAGATGGCGCGGTCATTGCACGCGCCCCACAATTTGAAGATGGCATCGCAGTTGTAGATATTGATGTTGCGACAAAGACTAGTTCACCAGATGTGGTTATCTCTGAAGATGAAGTATCGGTCGATCGCGTTTTGGTTCCGGGGATTGCAGTGCGCCTCGATGATCGCGAAGAGATCTGGCAGGCAATAGTTGTTGGACTGCGCGATTATGTTGAAAAGAATGGTTTCCGCAGCGTCGTAGTTGGTTTATCTGGCGGAATCGATTCGGCGTTAGTTGTTGCAATTGCCATCGATGCCTTGGGCGCCAAGCGCGTAAACGCTGTTGCCATGCCAAGTAAATATTCATCTGCTCATTCGATTTCCGATGCACAAGCAATGGCTGATGCCACGGGAATTCATTTTCGCACCGTGGCAATTGCGCCGATGGTTGATGCCTATATGAACAACTTAGTTCTAAAGGGTTTGGCAGAAGAAAATCTGCAGGCCCGAGTACGTGGAACAACTTTGATGGGAATATCAAATCAAGAGGGCCATCTGGTGTTGGCCACCGGCAACAAGTCAGAGCTGGCAGTTGGTTATTCAACTTTGTATGGCGATGCTGTTGGTGGATTCGCACCGATTAAAGATATTTACAAAACTGATGTCTGGGCACTTGCGCGCTGGCGCAACGAAGTCGCAATCGCGGCTGGGCAAGTGGCGCCAATTCCGGTTAACTCAATTGAAAAAGAGCCAAGTGCTGAACTTCGCCCTGATCAAAAAGATAGCGATTCACTTCCAGATTACTTATTACTTGATCGAGTTTTAACGGCCTACGTTGATGAAGATCAAGG
>CAWUTY010000048.1:0-5425 GCA_963925575.1 Candidatus Nanopelagicaceae bacterium | reverse complement strand
TGCCATCTAGCTTGATCATCTCTTCATCAATCAGGCGCTGATCTTGTGAATCCATACCTTCGATCGCTGGAGCCAATTCATTGTTAACAAAGTCAACGGCCTTGAGAACACCTTTACCGAGGTAGCGCTTCTTATCGCCATCACGAAGTTCGGCTGCTTCAAATGCGCCGGTTGATGCACCACTTGGAACGGCGGCGCGAGCTTGTGTGCCATCTTCGAGTTCGATTTCAACTTCAACAGTTGGGTTTCCACGCGAATCAAGAATTTCACGAGCGCCGATTGCTTCGATAATTGCCATTTGGATATCTCCTCAGAATTAACTTATCTATATGCACGCTCGGCGCTGAACGGTATAAGGCAATACTACCGCGACTCGGCCTTCCTAATCTGCGCCGCAATTTGGCGGCCATATAGGCGAAGCGCGTTTTCCGGGTCAATCTCGTTATCGCGCGCCCAAGCGATTATTGATGCCAAGGCTTCACCGACGTTTTCTTCGGTGGCAGGCTTATCACTTTTATACTTAGTTAACTGCACATGAACTTTATATTTTTCTGCGCGATAAAGAAGTTTTTCAACGAAAGGCAGCGCTGGTTGAGCAAGTGCAACGCCATCTAAAGCTGATGTGCGGCCCTTCTCTTTCGCCTTTATCTCTTCCCAGTTTTCAATAATTTCTTGAGTTCCGGAAACTTCTAAGTCCTCGAAAACATGTGGGTGACGCCGAATTAACTTGTCGGCGATGCCACGAGCGACATCTTCAATAGAAAATGGATCAGTTGGGTGATCTTGTGCCATACGCGCATGAAAATAAACTTGTAGTAATACATCACCAAGTTCTTCACGCATACCTTCACGATCTTTAGTATCTACCGAATCAATAAATTCGTATGACTCTTCCAGCAAATACTTAATCAAGGACTCGTGAGTTTGTTCTGCATCCCACGGACATCCACCAGGTGAGCGCAACCGATCCATTACCTCAACTAGGCGTTGAAGTTCGGAGGCAGGCATTTACTTACTTAGCAGCAGGAACTACAGCATCACCGGTTACATTGGCTGCGACAACATCGCCAGCCTCAACATCCCAGAAGCCATAACGTGGATTAATTTTCACGCCAAGTTTGTTCGCTTTTGTAGTAAGAAGTTCACCAAGCTTGGTTGCAATTTCTGCTTCAGCAACACCAGAGGCGGAAAGGGCTGCGGTGATCTGTTCGGAGATAACGATGGCGCGGACATAGGTATCAAAATCTGCTTGTGCGATTGCAGCATTTACCAAGTTCGTTGGAAGTTCGGTCTTTCCACCAACAGCTTCAGTAATGGTTGCCTTCTTGGCTTCCACATTGCTAGATGTGACTTCAATTTTTAACTCTTTAGCGATCTCATCGAAGGTGTGCATTAAAATCTTGAAGCGAAGTTGTCCGCGATTTAGCTCATCACCAGTTTCGAGCTGCATTTGTGATGAATCAACTTTGGAGCGCTCGGCAATCACGGCATCGATGCTGGCTTGTAAATCAGTTTGAGAAATCTTAAAATCACCAACGGATGCTGCTACATTGGTTTGCGAGCAGCCGGTAAGAAGCAAAGCTGATGCAATTGTTAGGACAGCCAGAATCTTCTTCACGTTGTGCTCGCTCTCGTTAATTGGTCGACGACCTCGGTAACCCAGGTCAGGAGAGAAGTATCCACTATTTCAGCGGCTGGTTGAGACGGGCTCCATGCAGGGTTTTTTGGCAAAGTAACAAGCACGGTGCGAGTTGGGCCTTTATATATGGAGCCGGGATGAAGGCGCGTTAATCGCAGCTGGCGAGATTCTGGCAAAGTTAAAGGCGTTAGGCGCAAGAACTTTCCAGATGCCACTACTTCGTGAATTCCATGTGATTTAGCGAGTGCACGTAATTGCGCAACTGCCAAAAGGGCAACTGCTTCTTCAGGAAGTTCTCCGAATCTATCCAGTAACTCTTCGCGGATCGCTTGCACATCTTCTGGTTTAGCAACGTCGGCCAAGCGACGATAAAGATCAAGTCGTAAGCGCTCACCTGGAACATAAATTTCGGAAAGGTGGGCGTTAACCGGAAGTTCGACTTTGCATTCGTGAAGTTCCTCTTCCTTATCAATTATGCCTGTCTTGTAATCATTAACCGCTTCGCCAACCATGCGCATATATAAATCAAAACCCACATCTGCAATATGTCCTGACTGTTCACCTCCTAGTAAGTTTCCCGCACCACGAATTTCCAAATCTTTTAAAGCAACGCGCATGCCCGCACCAAGGTCGGTATTGGTTGCAATAGTTTTAAGGCGGTCAAGTGCGACCTCGGTCAGCGGCTGATCAGGTGGATATAAGAAATAAGCGTAGGCGCGATCTCGACCACGTCCGACTCGACCACGTAATTGGTGCAGCTGTGAAAGTCCAAAGTTATCTGATCGCTCCACAATTAACGTGTTGGCATTTGCAATATCTAAACCGCTTTCCACAATCGTGGTGCAGACAAGTACATCGAAATCGCGATTCCAGAAACCGAGGATCACATCTTCAAGTGAACCTTCGCTCATCTGACCATGTGCGATTCGGATGCGCGCTTCAGGTACCAACTCTTGAATTTTGGCAGCGGCGCGATCAATTGATTCGACCCGATTGTGAATATAGAAAACTTGTCCATCGCGCAATAACTCACGGTGAATTGCCGCGCGTATCTGTGCATCTTCGGCCGGGCCAACATAGGTAAGAATCGGGTGACGTTCTTCAGGTGGCGTTGTGATCGTGGACATTTCGCGAATGCCCGTCACTGCCATCTCAAGTGTGCGTGGAATAGGAGTTGCGGACATCGCCAGAACGTCCACAGTTGTGCGCATCTTTTTAAGCGATTCTTTCTGTTCTACGCCAAAGCGCTGTTCTTCATCTACAACGACCAGGCCAAGATCTTTAAATACAACATCTTGTGAAAGCAGGCGATGGGTGCCGATTACAACATCAACGCTGCCGGCAGTTAGCTCAGCTAAAATTTCTTTTGATTCTTTCGCAGAATTAAAGCGTGATAGCCCAGCAACGCGAATTGGAAAGCCGGCATATCTTTCGGCAAATGTTTTGGCATGTTGTTGCACTAGCAAAGTTGTCGGAACTAAAACAGCAACTTGTTTGCCATCTTGCACCGCTTTAAATGCGGCACGAATTGCGATCTCGGTCTTTCCGTAGCCAACATCACCGCAGATGATGCGATCCATCGGATAAGGCTTCTCCATATCGCGCTTAACTTCTTCGATTGTGGAGAGTTGATCGGGGGTTTCGATATATGAAAAGGCATCTTCTAGTTCGCGCTGCCAAGGTGTATCTGGTGAGAAGGCATAACCTGGCGAACTTGTGCGTGCGGCGTAAAGTCGAATTAGCTCGCCCGCAATTTGCTTGACCGCCTTGCGTGCGCGGCCCTTTGCTTTCTGCCACTCACCACTGCCGATGCGGTGAACCGTTGGTGATTCACCACCGATGTATTTACTTACTTGTTCCAAAGTATCGGTTGGAACAAAGACGCGATCACCAGGTTGACCACGTTTGGCAGGTGCGTATTCAATGACTAAGTATTCGCGGGTGATGCCGCCAATTGTGCGCTGCACCATTTCTACATATCGGCCAATTCCGTGTTGCTCATGAACTACAAAGTCACCAGCACGTAATTCAAGTGGATCAACTGCTTGTTTGCGTTTAGATGGCATTCGTGCACCATCTTTTGCCGATGCTTTGCTGCCTGTTAAATCGCGCTCTGTAATAAAAAGTATTCGCGCCGATAGTGATGAAAAACCATGTGCAATCGAAGATTGGGTTATGTGAACGCTAGCTTTAGTTGGGATCGCTCTTAATTCAGGCACGATCACAACCGGCAGATCTGCGTTACGAAATATCCCCGCATAGCGCTCGGCCATACCGTGGCCAGCAGCCGAGAAAATAATTGAGAAATCAGCGTTAATTGCCTCCTGCAAAACAGTTACTGCACGATCGATATCCGCGCGCAAAGGATCGATAGCGTTGTAATCCAAAAACGTGGCAGAAGTATCTAAATCAGAACCGAAAGAGTTAAGCGCGCGAGTAATGAGCTGGCAGCGAGAAATGTCTTCCTGCAAGCCTTCCCATGAAAGATAGGTTGCATCGGTAACCGGTAAAGGTGATGGGGCGCCGAGTGCGGCATGTGACCAAGCCGCCTCGAAGAATTCCTGATTAGTTGCTAGTAAATCAATGGTGCGCATACGAATTCGCTCATCATCGATAAAAATCACTTCTGTGCCAGTGGGTATACGCTGCAAAATGGTTTCAGTTTTTTCAATCAAAATTGGAATAAGTGATTCCATGCCTTCGGTTGTTATCCCCTGCGCGATGCGATCCAAAATTTCAAGGGCAGCTGGATATTTTTCTTTTGCCGCTTCAGCTCGCGCGCGTATCGCTGGTGTTAAGAGAAGTTCGCGGCATGGAAGCACAGATAATTTGCCGACCACAGGGGAAGTTGTACGTTGGCTCGACACATCAAAAAAACTCATCTCTTCAATCTCGTCGCCGAAGAAATCAATGCGGACCGGGTGTTCAGATAAAGGTAAGAAGAGATCAATAATGCCGCCGCGAACTGCAAATTCGCCACGCTTTTCCACAAGATCAGTGCGCGTATAAGCCAATTCGGTGAGGTGGGTAATAAGTGTTGTTAAATCTACTTCACTTCCGATTTCAAGAGTCTGCAAAGGTTGGCTGGCTAAATCTGCAATAAAGCGATGGATAACTGCGCGAATAGGTGCTACGACAATTGTGTTTTCATTATTTGTTGTCGCCAGTGAAGCAAGGGTTGCTAAGCGCCGTGCCACAGTGTCGCTGCGTGGACTAAGACGTTCATGCGGCAGGGTTTCCCAAGCCGGAAATTCCAGAACATGGCCGTGTAATTCGCGTAGATCGTTCGCTAAATCTTCTGCGCCTCGGCTAGAACTTGTGACAATTAATAGCGGCTTATCCTTCGCACGTTGCGCTATTAAGAATGGATATGTCGAAGCGGGTGCGATTATCTTGCTGGAATCGCGCAGGCAGGATGCAACGGCCAGATCGCTGCCAATCATCTGCACCAATGCACGCATTCGGTTCTGCCTACTTCCTTTACGTCAGGGAAAGCCGTTCTTATTGGCTATTCCTCAAGAGGAAAAGCCGTTAGGCCCCGTTCCCAAAAAGGGAGGGGGCTTGATGTGCCAAGTCTAACGCGGTTAATCACGTAACTAAATCGCGAGTAATCCTGAGAGGATAGGCCAGTGCGACCAACCCCTTCACTTGCCAATGACGATGCGCTATTGCGCAGCGATGTTCGCAAACTTGGTGACCTTTTAGGTCAATCACTGGTTCGCCAAGAAGGGCAAGAACTTCTTGATCTAGTTGAGTCAGTTCGCAAAGCAGTGCGTGAAGGTGGCG
>CAWUTY010000047.1:0-3101 GCA_963925575.1 Candidatus Nanopelagicaceae bacterium | reverse complement strand
ATATTGCTTAACCAGGGCATTCTTTGGTTCGGTGAGAATTTCCATCAACGCAATCTTGTCTAGATTTTCAACGCTGGTTAATACTGGAAGGCGCCCGATAAATTCGGGGATCATTCCAAACTTCAATAAATCTTCAGGCATGACATCAGCAAAGATATCTGTACGGTTCTTATCTGCCGCCTCTTGCAAAGTGGCATTGAATCCAACGCCGGCTTTTCCGCTGCGTGCTTCGATGATTTTATCTAGTCCAGCGAATGCGCCGCCCACGATAAAGAGAACATTTGTTGTATCGATCTGAATAAATTCTTGATGTGGGTGCTTGCGTCCACCTTGTGGCGGAACGGATGCGACAGTTCCTTCTAGAATCTTCAAGAGCGCTTGCTGGACACCTTCACCTGATACATCGCGAGTAATGGAGGGGTTTTCAGATTTGCGAGCGACTTTATCGATTTCATCGATGTAAATGATTCCGGTTTCGGCTTTCTTGACGTCGTAATCTGCAGCCTGCAAAAGCTTCAGCAAAATATTTTCAACGTCTTCACCGACATAACCTGCTTCAGTTAGCGCTGTTGCATCTGCAATTGCAAAGGGAACATTAAGCATGCGTGCCAAGGTTTGCGCCATCAAAGTCTTACCGCAACCAGTTGGACCAAGTAATAAAATATTTGACTTGGCTAGTTCAACGCCATCTTCACCTTTTGCTTGGCCAGATTGCACTCGCTTGTAATGGTTATAGACGGCAACAGCTAAAGATTTCTTGGCGCGATCTTGTCCGATTACATACTGATCTAAGAATTGAAAGATTTCTAGAGGCTTAGGAAGTTCAGTAAGACCTAGCGTTGTAGCCTCAGAGAGTTCTTCAACGATAATCTCGTTACAGAGTTCGATACATTCATCGCAGATATAAACGCCAGGACCAGCAATAAGTTTCTTAACCTGCTTCTGAGTCTTTCCGCAGAAAGAACATTTGAGCAGGTCGCTAGTTTCACCAATACGAGTCATGGGCAAATCTTAGTTTCTAGGCTTAACAAATGGGTCTTGAATTACGAGTGACTTTGTTCGCCCTAAGAATAATAAGGAGGTTTTGTCGACTTCATCTGCTTTACACCAGGCACAAATAAAACAACTGCGCAGATCAGTAAATGAAAGACCGCAACCCCGATCAACATTTCTCGTTCACCGAAAATATTAACCATCGGGCCTACCAGCGCCATCCCAAGTGGCATAAGGGCAAAGGTTCCCATGTAATCAATGCTAAATACGCGTCCTTGATATTCAGCCGGAACTTCACGTTGTATCTGAGTTGCCCAGAAAGCTTCCCAGGGACCGATAGAAAACCCTGCAGCGAAGTAGGCAAGATAAATTAACTCTTTAGGTACAGGGAAAGCCAAAACTAGTGGCGCTAGAACAAATAGTCCCCAGACTACGACCGAGACGAGTCCAGGGTTTTTAACTTTCGCTTTTATACAAATCACTGCCGAAATCGCGCCACCCAGACTAAACAACGCAGCAGAGGCTGCAAATACTGACGCGGTTCCAAAATCTCGCTTGGTAATTACTGGCAATAAGACATTTTCCACACCCACAACCATCATTAACTGAAGAGAGGCCATCACGATCATTGCGGCAATCCACTTGTAGTACCAAACTACGCGCAAGCCTTCGCGAATTTCCACAATGAATTTACTTTCTTTACCAACAGGTGCGACACGCGGACCTTCATCGATTCGAATAAGAAGCAACGCACCAATTAGAAAGAAAACTGAGGTTGCTATATAAGTTGCATGTGTACCCAGCGAAACGACAATTACTCCAGCAATTCCTGGACCAGCAATGTAGCTACTTCTTAACAAAATACCTCGCACTACATTTCCAGATGGCAATAAATGATCCGGCAGCAGACTCGGAATGATTGCACCTGCTGCAGGTCCACCAAATCCGTCACTGACGCCCATCAATACAACGATGCCGCCTAGAATCCACATTGAAATATTTTCTGGGTTAATAAAAATTACGACACTTCCCATAATCGCTCGGAATGCATCAGCCAAAATCAACATGGTTTTGCGAGGCAAACGGTCAACCCAAACTCCGCCGACTGGCGCGAAAAGAACTCCGGATAGAACCCTTGCGGCAAGAATTAGCCCCAACGTGGATGCGCTACCACCGGCGTCTAGAACTGTTACCGCCAGCGCAATAGGAAATGCGGACATGGCAATATTTGTTAATGTAGTTGAAATGAGCAGATTTCTATAGGCGGAGAAAGATAAAAGAGCGCCGGGTTCGAAATATTTTTTCAACATTTCTTGACCGACGCCCCTCTAGTAAAAATTACGCCGAAGGCTTCGCCTTACGTGAAGACATCACCTTATCTATAATTCCGTATTCAACTGCTTCAGCAGCGGTAAGAATCATGTCGCGCTCGATATCTTTCTCAATTTCTTCAACAGTTTTATTCGAATGTTTGGCGAGCATGGTTTCGAGCAATCCACGCATACGCATGATCTCGCGTGCCTGGATCTCGATATCTGAAGCCTGTCCCCCGCCTTCAGATGAAGGTTGGTGGATCAGAATTCGTGAATGTTCAAGTCCGTAGCGCTTGCCCTTTGTACCACCGGCCAAAATGATCGCGGCAGCAGATGCTGCTTGACCAAGACAAATTGTTGTGATGTCCGGGCGAACAAATTGCATAGTGTCATAAATAGCGGTGAGCGCTGTAAATGATCCACCAGGTGAGTTGATGTAAATCGAAATATCGCGATCTGGATCCATTGATTCAAGGGTTAGCAGCTGTGCCATGACATCGTTTGCAACAGTGTCATCAATTGGCTGGCCCATGAAAATGATGCGCTCTTCGAATAACTTTGTATAAGGATCAAGTCGCTTGTAACCGTAAGCGGTTTTCTCTTCGATTGTTGGAAGAACGTAGCGGTTTGTAATCTCTTGAATGTGCTTCATTACTTCTTACCTCCCGCAACTTGTCCATCGTTTGTAGCGATGTGATCGATAAAGCCGTATGTAAGTGCATCTTTAGAATTAAACCAATTATCGCGATCTGAATCAGCGATGATCTTTTCTAGCGGTTGGCCAGTGTGCTTGGC
>CAWUTY010000046.1:0-16276 GCA_963925575.1 Candidatus Nanopelagicaceae bacterium | reverse complement strand
GCTGTTAGTAATTGTTGGCGTGATCTTTGCACCAGCGCTGGTGCGTTTATATGCTCCCGAATTTTCGACCGAAGGTTTTGAAAAAGAGTTCTCAATCGCAGTGGCATTTACTAGATACTGCCTGCCACAGATCTTCTTCTTAGGGCTATTTACAATGCTTGGCCAGGTAGCCAATGCGCGCGGCTCATTTGCTCCTTTGATGTGGGCGCCGATCGCCAACAACTTGGTCGTAATTGTGGTTTTCGCAGGCGTCTTAGTTATGCAGCAAACACTGACTGTTGAAAATATCAATGACGGCCAAATTCAACTTCTGGGTTGGGGAACAACTCTCGGAATCATTGTGCAGGCTTTAATTTTGATACCGGTTGTCAAACGTTCCGGTATCCGGCTACGTCCGATACTTGGCGTTGCCGGACTTGGTAAATCTTTCTCACTTGCTGGTTGGACCTTGGTTTATGTCTTAATTTCACAAATTGGTTATTTAATTACTGTAAATGTTGCAACCAGCGCCGCAGTGCGTAGTGCGCAAGCAGGAATTTCAACTGGTGTTGGATTTACCCCATTTACCAGCGCTTATTACATAATGCTGCTGCCTTATTCGATCGTCACAATATCTATTGTTACCGCCCTGTTGCCACATTTATCGAAGTTAGCAATTGAAAAAAATGTGGAAGAAGTCAAAAAGCAATTAATTCGCGCAATTCGGTTGTGCGGTGTCGTAACAGTCCCAAGCTCAATTGCCTTTTTGTTCTTTGGTTCTCTAATGACAGAAGTTCTTTACTTCGGTATTTCATCGGAAGATTCGCGTTATATCGGATATGTGCTCTCTGCTCTAAGTTTAGGTTTGGTGGCATTTTCAATAAACTTAATTTTAATTCGTGGTTTTAACGCTTTCGAAGATACCAAAACGCAGGTTCTTTCTATTTTGATTATTAATATTATTTCATCAGGGCTTTCCTACCTTTTCCTAGAGATTTTAAAGAGTGACCAGGTGACAATTGGTTTAGGGCTGGCATTTGCCTTTAGTTACATTGTCGGACTTTTTGTGACGATCTCACTTCTTAAAAAACATGTTGGTCGTTTTGAATACTCACAATTTGTCGGCCAACATCTTCGTCTTTATTCAGCCTCACTTTTGGCGATGCTGCCATTTTTTGCAATCTCCTACTATTTTCATTGGATTAGCGATGATGCGCAACCATTTATTGGTGTTCTGCGTTTGACCTTTGTTCTCGTTGGGGGCGGCGTATCTTTCCTATTGCTTGCGCATGCATTTAAAATAACTGAAATCGCTACGCTAAAAGAGTTCGCAATCTCACTCTTTAGTAAGCGTAGAGCGCTCCGAGACAAGTAAGTAGAAATGGATAGGCTGAGCACATGATAAAAGATTTAGTCATCGTTGGGTCGGGCCCGGCCGGATATACCGCGGCTATTTACGCTGCTCGCGCTCAATTAAATCCAATTATCTACGAAGGCTCTGTCACGGCCGGTGGCGCGCTAATGAATACCACTGAGGTTGAGAACTTCCCAGGTTTTGTCGATGGCGTTATGGGTCCGGATTTGATGGACAGTATGCGCAAACAAGCTAAACGTTTTGGCGCAGAGTTGATCACTGATGATGTCGTTGAGATGGATCTTTCTGGCGATATAAAAATTCTTAAAGATGGTTCTGGAAATACTGTGCAAGCCAAGGCAGTTATCTTGGCTATGGGTTCGGCATATAGAGAAATTGGACTAGAAAACGAAAAACGTTTATCTGGTCGTGGAGTTTCATGGTGTGCAACATGTGATGGTTTCTTCTTCCGCGATCAAGTTATCGCAGTAGTTGGAGGCGGAGACTCAGCAGTTGAAGAAGCGACCTTCTTAACAAAATTTGCATCGAAAGTTGTTTTGATCCACCGCCGTGATTCATTGCGCGCTTCAAAGATTATGGCCGATCGCGCGCTTACAAATCCGAAGATTGAAATGTTATGGAATACCGAAGTTACTGATGTTTTAGGCGCCGATAAAGTATCGGCTCTACAGTTGCGTAACACGGTTACTGGCGAAGAATCAAATCGTGACTTCACCGGACTTTTTGTGGCAATCGGGCATAATCCGCGGAGCGAATTGGTTACATCTCAAGTAGCAATCAATGAAGAAGGTTATGTTTTGGTAGACGGCCGGTCAACGCGTACAAATGTGAAGGGTGTCTTTGCTTGTGGTGATTTGGTTGACTTCACTTATCGCCAAGCAATCACAGCAGCGGGCACGGGGTGCCAAGCAGCGCTAGACGCTGAAAAGTTCCTCTCGCACTAGTACGCTTGAAAATAGCAAATTTCCAGCAAGTTCAAAGTTAGTTAAATAGTAGGTTAAATAGGAGGAGTAAAGATGAGCGCAGGTAAAGTCACAGTCGATAACTTCGATGAGGTTGTCCTTAAGAGCAGCAAGCCAGTTCTGGTTGATTTTTGGGCTGAATGGTGTGGCCCTTGCCGCGCAGTTGGCCCAATTTTGGATGAGATCTCAAACGAGTACGGCGACAAACTTACGATCGTTAAGTTAAATACCGATGAAGAGTCTGCCTTGGCAATTAAGTATGGGGTTACTTCAATACCTATGCTTAACGTCTATGTAAATGGTGAAGTTGTTAAAACCATTATTGGTGCAAAACCAAAGCCTGCTCTTCTTAAAGAGCTAGCAGAGTTCATCTAATCAATTTGTTGGATTAGATTTATTATGAAAGAACTTTCTCCCGATGAGATCCGTTCTTTTCAGCAAGAACGTGGGCTCCATGTCACAGGCCAATTAAATGACTCAACTCTGCGCGCTCTTGATGAAGCGCGCTGGAAATTAGGCGATCGCTCACTAAATTTGCAACCGTCACCGATGATGCGCGGAGATGATGTCGCTGCCCTCCAAGCGCGCTTAACTGAGATGGGGATTAACGCAGGGCGGGTAGACGGAATATTTGGTCTGCGTACTGAATCGGCGGTTAAAGAGTTTCAGCAATCTGTTGGAATTAAAGTTGATGGTAAATGTGGTCCAGCAACAATCATTGCTTTAATTCGTTTGACAAAGATTGTTTCGGGTGGAACGCCAACGCAAATGCGTGAGACTGCGGCGCAACGCAACCGTGGACCAGCACTTGCTAATAAAGTTATTGTGATTGACCCAGCGTTTGGTGATCAAGAAGCTGAAATTGTTTATGACATCGCCCAGCGCCTAGAAGGTCGTTTGCTTGCCTTAGGTGCCAGCGTTTTCTTAACCCGCGGGCCACGCAATGTTTTGACTGAAAATCAAATAATTTCATTCGCAAATAAAAGTGCTGCCGACTTATTAATTTCACTTCATACCGAACAACTCGCAAGCTCCGGTGCACACGGTGTTTCAACTTATTTTTATGGTAGTGATGCGCATGGCATCCACTCGATTGTGGGCGAAAGATTTGCATCTTTAGTGCAACGTGAAATTTGTGCTCGTACAGATTTATTAAATTGCCGAACACACGCCAAAACTTGGGATTTACTGCGCTTGACTCAAGCGCCGGCTGTTCGTGTGGATCTTGGCTACCTTTCAAACGAAGGTGACGCAGCTCGACTGGCACGGCCTGATTTTCGAGATACTTTGGCTGAAGCATTTATTATCGCTATTCAACGCCTTTATTTATCTGCAGAAGATGATGCCAAGACAGGAACTTTGCGATTATCTGACCTGCGAAGTGCGGGAATTCGCCGTTGAAATTAATCGGTTCGCAAACCTACGTGAGCATGTGGGAGACTAAGGCTCATGTCTGAGGTTTCAGTTCGTTATCAAACCGGAGCTCCACAACGCCTGGAAGAACGTTTCGCTACTCGCGCCGCAGGTATGTTGCCCTCTGAAATTCGCTCACTTTTTGCTGTTGCTTCCCGTCCTGAAATTGTTTCACTAGCGGGTGGTATGCCCAATTTATCTGCTCTGCCAATGGAGATGATGGCTGGCGTTGTTAACCAATTAATTCTGACCAATGGCGCCGAAGCGCTGCAATATGGCAGCGGGCAGGGACACCCAAAACTTCGTGAACAAATTTGCGATGTAATGGCGTTAGAAGGAATTCGCGCAAACCCGGATGACATTGTTGTAACCACAGGTTCTCAGCAGGCCTTGGATTTAATTTCTCGTATTTTTATTGATCCCGGCGATGTCGTTCTGGTTGAAGCACCTTCATATGTTGGAGCGCTCGGAACATTTAGACAATATGAAGCATCTGTAGTCCACGTTGAAATGGATACAAATGGCCTTGTTCCAGATGCTTTGCGCAACGCTATTAAGTCGGTTCGTGCAGCAGGTCGCAAAATAAAATTTTTATATTTAATTCCTAATTACCAAAACCCAACTGGGGTGTTGCTGCCCGCTGATCGTCGCACCGAAATTCTGGCAATCTGCCGCGAAGAGGAAATCTTTGTTGTAGAAGATAACCCTTACGGGCTCTTGGGATTTGACCGCCCCGCTCCAAATGCGATGCGCGCTGAAGATTCTGAAAACGTTATCTATCTTGGATCTTTCTCTAAGACCATAGCATCCGGGCTTCGTATCGGCTGGGCACTTGTTCCGCAATCACTTAAAGATAAGTTAGTTATTGCATCGGAATCTTCCATTCTTTGTCCATCTAATTTCACGCAGCTAACTATCTCTAGTTATTTAGCAGATCAACCTTGGCGCGATCAGATTGCATCATTCTGTGAGCTTTATAAAGTTCGCCGTGATGCCATGTTGGAATCACTTGAAGAGTATTTCCCTAAGGAAGCTACTTGGACAAAGCCTGGTGGTGGTTTTTATGTCTGGGTTAACCTGCCTGCCGAGATCGACACTAAAGCGATGATGCCAAAGGCAATTGTTGCCAAGGTTGCATATGTTCCGGGCACAGCCTTTTACGCAGATGGTTTCGGTTCATGGTCGATGCGTCTTTCTTACTGCCACCCAACACCTGAGCGAATTCGTGAGGGAGTTAAAGCGCTAGGTGGACTTGTCAAGCAAGAAATGTCGCGCCGCGGTTCTGCGCTTAAGTAAGGCTTACTTACCTTCTATTAAATCCACAATTCTTTGCAGGTCTTCGCGTCCCGCGAATTCAATAACAATTTTGCCCTTACCGGTTACGCCTTGCACATTAACCCGGGTATCTAAATAGTCACTTAATAATTCTGCGGCGGCCAGAGTTTCACCGCTAGCGGTTGCCTTCCCAGGCTTACCGGTTGCACTCTTTTTCTTTGGTGACTGAATCGCTACCGCTTCCTCTGTCGCGCGAACACTTAAGCCTTCAGCAACGATTCGGTTAGCAAGTTTTTCGATCTCTGCTTCATCGGTAAGCCCAAGGAGCGCGCGTGCATGGCCTGCAGAAATAACTCCAGCAGCAACTTTGCGTTGCACGGTTGGTGGCAAGTTAAGTAGGCGCATTGTGTTTGAAATTAGCGGGCGGGAGCGACCTAACTTTGTAGCTAGTTCATCGTGCGTGCAATTAAAGTCATTTAGAAGTTGTGCGTAAGCGGCGCCTTCTTCGAGGGGGTTTAGTTGACTGCGGTGAATATTTTCAATTAGCGCTTCGCGTAATAACTCGTTATCTGGAGTCTGCCGAATAATTACTGGAATACTTTTTAAGCCGGCCGCTTTTGCGGCACGGTAGCGGCGTTCACCCATAACCAATTCATATTTACCGGGAGATGTTTGGCGCACAACAGGTGGTTGCAAAATACCGATCTCTTTAATTGATGCAATTAATTCATTGAGTGCGCTCTCATCAAAGACGGTGCGAGGTTGGCGCGGGTTTGGGGAAATATCATCAATTGAAACTTCATTCTGTTGTGCAACTTCATTTCCAGCAACAGTTAGAGATTTTGGTATTAGCGAATCTAAATTAGTTCCAAGCCCGCCTCTTTTTACACTCATGCAATTTCTCCATCGCGTTTGTAATTTATATTTACAACATTTGAATCAAAGGTGACTTCATCCTTTGGTTTGCCACGTTCTGCAATTTCGCGCGCCACTTGCATATAAGCGATCGCACCTGGTGAAAGTGGGTCGTAAGTCATTACCGTCTGGTTATATGAAGGCGCCTCAGATACGCGCACAGCACGTGGTATTGGTATATCAATAAGTTCATTCGGGAAGTGCGCCCGCACATTTGCAGCAACATCATTTGATAAACGTGTGCGGCCATCAAACATAGTTAAGACAATTGTTGAAAGATCTAACTTTGCATTAAGGCGTTTCTTAACGACGCCATAGGTTTCAAGAAGTTGTGACAAGCCCTCGAGTGCGTAATATTCAGTTTGAATAGGGATTAAAAGTTCGCGCGCCGCAGCAAGTGCGTTAATTGTTAATAAGCCAAGCGAGGGCGGGCAATCAATAAATATGTAGTCATAGTTTGGAAATATTTCATCTAGCGCTTCTTTTAAACGAAGTTCGCGTGCCACCATCGAAACTAAATTAACTTCGGCATTTGCAAGTGATGCATTTGATGGAACGCAATCAAGTGCTGGAAATCCAGCAACTTTTTGGATTACAGAAGTTATCGTGGCATCTCCCATTAGGACTTCGTAAATTCCGGCCGTATCACGGTGGGGTACACCAAGGGCTGTGCTGGCATTGCCCTGTGGATCCAGATCAATAACTAGGACACGCAAACCCCCCATGGAAAGGGCTGCTGCGATATTGACCGTTGTGGTGGTCTTGCCGACCCCGCCTTTTTGGTTGGCTACGGTGAAGATTCGGGTTGTCGCGGGCTTGGCCATCGCCTCTTTAAGGCGGCGAACGCCGACTACCTTGTTTTCTCGTGTTTCACGTGAATCATCCACGCGCTTATCTAAGCACCTTTGCGAACGGAGATGATTCGGCCGAGCTCAATGCCCTCAAGTTTAATCTCGTGAAGCTCGGCTCCTTTAACGCCAACCATCTCAGAGGCAGCCGACTCCCCCTTCATGGCAAGCAGTGAGCCTCCAGTTTTTATCAAATGCCAGCTCATCTTCTTCAGTTTTTCGAGAGGGGCCACAGCGCGAGCAGTTACAAAATTAGCGCTCTTCTTAATATCCTGGGCGCGGCCTCGAATAACCTCAATCTCGATTAAATCGCTAGAAATGGCGGCAACTGCCTCCTTTAAAAATTCAACTCTGCGTTCAAGTGGCTCAATTAGAGTTACCTTCACGTCTGGTCGAGCTAAAGCGATAACAATTCCTGGTAGCCCAGCCCCTGACCCGATATCGAATAGGGATGCCCCTTCGGGCAATAGTTGGGTTATTGGAAGGCAGTTAAAGATATGGCGATCCCAGATCCGCTCGCCTTCGCGGGGGCCAATTAGCCCTCGCTCAATCCCTGCTCCCACCAGAAAATCGGCGTAGCGCGCAATAGCATCGGCTTGCCCAGGAAAGTATTGGGCGATCAAGGTCAAGCGTTCCAGGGTTTCACGTGAAACTGACTCCGGCTGGAGATTTTCCATCTACTTAAGCTGGGTAGATGGTTACGAAGCGGTTTGGGTCTTCCCCATCGGATTCAGATGAGAGGCCCAGGGTCTGGATCGTGTCGTGGATAATCTTGCGCTCGAAAGCGTTCATTGGGTCAAGTTTGATTGAAGCCCCAATTGTCTTTGCCTGCTCCGCCATTTTCTCGGCTAAAGCAGTCAGCTCTTTGCGGCGTCCTGCGCGAAAGCCATCGATATCAAGCATTAGGCGGCTGCGGTCCCCGGTTGAGGTTTGAACCGCTAGGCGGGTCAGCTCCTGGATTGCATCCAGTACTTCACCATCTTGGCCAACCAAGTGGCTTAACTTGCCACCCACGATCGCCAGGCTAGCGCGGTCATTTTCAACATCGATATCAATGTCGCCATCTAGGTCTGCAATATCTAATAAGCCTTCAAGGTAGTCGGCGGCAATATCGCCTTCCTCTTCTAGGCGGGCAACTGTCTTTGGCGCCTTCTTTGTACCAGGGGTCGCCTCTGCTTCCACATCTATTGAAGTATCTAGAACTTCTGTATTCTCTTCGCTCATTTTAACTCCTTTATTGGAAAACTGGGTTGATTATGCGTTTTTGGTAGTAATTGTCCTAATTATTTACTTACTTCTTCTTTTTCTTCTTGGGTTGTTTTCTTTGCCCTGGCGCAGCCCCTGGTTGTCCGGGTTCTGTGTTTTCTGGGTCAATAACAGTTCCGCTCTGATCGCGGTTCTCTTCTTTATTTTTTTCTTTGCGTTTTCTTTCCAACTCTTCGTAAGCCGGTGAACCAGGTGTTGGGTTTCTTTTAATTACATAGAACTGCTGTCCCCATGTCCAGAAATTTGTAGTCGACCAGTAAATTAAAACACCGACAGGGAAATTAACACCTGAGACCGCAAATATAACTGGGAATAAATACAACATTATTTTCTGCTGTTGCAACATCATATTGTTGCTGGAATCCATCTTTGGCATTCCTTTTACCATCAACTGACGTTGAGTTGTAAAAGTTGTTGCAGACATAATAAAGATAAGAATTACTGTAACTATCTTTACTGTTGTATCTGTTGAACCCAAGAAGCTCTGTGAAATTTTGGCTCCAAAAAATGTCGCTTGTGCCGCGCTCTCTAAATAGTCACCCTTTAGAAAACCACGCGCGATTGGCGCAGATACACCTGCGTCGGTCTTTGCGGCGATTCCATTTAGAACTGTAAAGAGTGCAAAGAAAATTGGTGCTTGCGCAAGGATTGGGAAACATGAAGCAAGTGGATTTGTTTTATGCTCTTTATAGAGCTTCATCATCTCTTCTGATTGCTTCTGGCGATCGTCTTTATATTTATTTTGAATCGCCTTCATATGTGGCTGCAGCGCTGTTAAAGCGCGCTGGCTTTTAATCTGTTTAACAAAAAGTGGAATCAAAATAATACGAATTAATACAACAAGGCCAACGATTGAAAGAGCCCAGGTAACTCCACTGTCAAAGCCAAATATTGGTGTTAGAGCTTTATGAATTAAAACAATAACTCCAGAGACAAAGTTATAAAGTGGATTTAAAATAGCGCCCATTAATTCACTCCTACACTGGTTTTTTCGATGTTTTTGAAAGTTATTGCAGGTTCCACCGCATAATCAACCCCGCCGTGTGACCATGGGTTACAACGTATTAGGCGCCAAACAGACATAAAGACGCCACGTAATCCGTAGTGTGAAATTGCGGAGGCGGCATATGAAGAACATGATGGGTAGTACTTACAACGTGCTGGAAACGCTGGAGAAATCCATTTTTGGTATAGATTGATAAAAAACACAATTAACTTGCGCATTATTTCACCGCACTTCGGTTGGCGCGCTCAAGTAATTTATTAACTAGTTTTTCTACTTCAGCGCCCACAGATTCTGAATTATTCTTTGCAAGTGCGCGAATTACTAAAAGTGATCCACTGGGCAATTTAGTAATTTGTGGCACAACCGCATGACGCAATTTTCGGGCTAGCGTGTGGCGAACTACAGAACCGCCAACAGATTTGTTAACGATTAGCCCACATTTTGAAGTCTCATGATTTGTGACAGGTGAGATGTACAGGTATCCAACAAAATTTTCGGAGGTAACGCGGGTTCCGCTCTTTGTCGCTCGAGCAAAATCGGCGCTTTGAGTTAAACGTGCGTTTTTAGGCAGCACGAGAAGGTCCGGTTGTGGCTCGTTCGTTTAAGCAGAGAGACGAGTGCGGCCTTTGGCGCGACGTGCTGCGAGAACAGCGCGTCCTGCACGAGTTGCCATACGTGCGCGGAAGCCATGCTTTTTGGCACGGCGGCGGGTATTAGGTTGGTAGGTGCGTTTTGTCATAATGACTCCTTTTAAAACTCTCGTTTACTGCCTTGGATTGGCTCCGGGTTAGGTTTTTGCTGACCTAGCTCGCGGTTGATCCGACTTCTATGAACTCTTCATAAATACGGGGGAAGCAAGGAGGTAACGGTAGAGGTGTGGATAGAGTTGGGTCAAACTGGAGTTTGGGTTGAGGGTTGTGGATAACCGCTTGCTTTTCTAAAGAAAGACCCCTACTTTTTACCCCTATCCACAGGCGCCCGCCAGAGTGGCTTTAAATGAAGGCTCAAGCCCAACTTTAGACCACAGCCTGTGGATAACGTTGTGGATAGTTCAAAGGGGTTTAAATGGCAGTAGTTGAGATCGAACTGACTGACCTTTGGGACCGAGTTATTGAACATGTTTCACTTGGGGAACCCCAACATCGCGCTTTTTTAACAATGACTAAACCACTTGGGTTAATTCAAAGCGATGGCGGTATCACAAATTTATTAGTTGCTGCACCAAATGTTTTTGCGAAAGATGTTCTTGAATCTCGACTGCGTACCGTCGTAAATGAGGTACTCACCCGTGAACTTGGAGATAAAACCAATATCGCGGTGATGGTAGATGAATCACTGGAACTCGCAGATCACCCAGCTCCAACGATCACAGTAGAACCAACTCCAGCCCGCCCAGGCACTGGCCGCGAAGGCTCTACAACAAGTGCTCGTAAAAACGATGAGCCTTCACAATTAAACCCGCGTTACATTTTTGAAACTTTTGTTATTGGTGCATCAAATCGTTTCGCACATGCGGCGGCAGTTGCTGTCGCTGAAGCTCCTGCTAAGGCATATAACCCGTTATTTATTTATGGTGAATCAGGGCTTGGTAAAACCCACTTATTGCATGCTATTGGCGCCTACGCCAAAGAGCTTTATGGCGGCGTTCGGGTGCGTTATGTCTCCTCTGAAGAGTTCACAAATGACTTTATTAACTCGATTCGTGATGATAAGGCATCGGCCTTCCAGCACCGTTATCGTGACCTAGATATTCTTTTAGTGGACGACATTCAATTTTTAGAAAATAAAGAACGTACCCAGGAAGAGTTCTTCCATACTTTCAACACTTTATATAACGCTAATAAGCAGATTGTTATCTCATCAGATCGCCCGCCAAAACAACTTACAACTTTGGAAGACCGTCTGCGTTCTCGTTTTGAATGGGGTTTAATTACAGATATTCAACCGCCAGAATTAGAAACACGTATTGCAATTCTTCGTAAAAAAGCTGCGCAAGATAAATTAAACGCACCTGATGATGTACTCGAATATATCGCAAGTAAAATTTCTACAAATATTCGCGAACTTGAAGGTGCCTTGATTCGTGTAACCGCTTTCGCTAGCCTTAACCGCCAAAGTGTTGACTTAGGTTTAGCGGAGATTGTTTTAAAAGATTTAATCCCAACTGGCGCTGGCCCTGAAATTACGGCGGCCACAATCATGGCCCAGACAGCGGCTTACTTCAACCTTACAATTGATGATTTATGTGGAACATCTCGTTCACGTGTATTAGTAAATGCTCGCCAGATTGCAATGTATCTATGTCGCGAGCTAACTGAGTTGTCCTTGCCAAAAATTGGACAAACTTTCGGGGGGCGCGACCACACAACAGTTATGCACGCAGACCGGAAGATTCGTCATTTGATGGCTGAGCGCCGTTCGATCTATAACCAAGTCACTGAGTTGACCAACCGGATTAAATCTCAGAACCGAGGTTAAATTAGGTTAAATGTCCTATTTAAGGTTTTACCCCCAAATGTGGAGAAGTTGTGGATAAGTGTGAATTTAACTTGTAAATCTGTGGTTAGTGAAAAGTTATTCGGTTTTTAAATCGATTTAGAAAGGGTGGACAGTAATGAAGCTTTGGTTTGCGGTTAGATATAAACAACTTATCCACACTTTCTCAACAGGGAAACACGCCTTTGAACAGGACTTTCTGTCGTTATCCACAGATATTACACCTGGTTACTACTACTACCTATATATAGATAAAACCCACTCCCAAACGAACCACACAGGTAAAACTGGGGTATCTAACTTCATAAACGTTATGAAAGACTTTCAATTAAAGAAACTGAGGGCTACCGCGTGAAATTTACCGTCGAGCAAGGCGCACTTACAGATGGCGTTAACTGGGTTTCCCGCAGTCTTTCCAATCGCCCAATTAAAACCGAACTCCTTGGAATTGTTATCGACGCAACCGGCAGTGAAGTTATTCTCTCAGGATCAGATTTAGAGACATCTAGTAAATCTTTCTTTAAAGCAGATATTTCACAAGCAGGAAAAGTTTTAGTTCCAGGAAAGTTATTAGCGGAAATTTCACGCTCTCTCCCAAATAAACCAATCACTATTGCTTTAGATGGTTCTAGAGTGTTAGTAACTTCTGGGTCAGCGAAATTTACTCTTCCAACCCTTTCAATATCTGAGTACCCAACTTTGCCTGAACTTCCAGATACAACAGGAGTTGTTGCGAGTGATGTATTTGCAACAGCGGTTGCACAAGTTGCGATAGCTGCAGGTCGCGATGATTCGCTACCGACTTTAACTGGCGTGCATATTGAGATAAACGAAGACACTGTCACCCTGGCGGCAACCGACCGTTACCGTTTAGCAGTACGTGAATTTAATTGGCAGCCAACTACTCCCGGTGTTTCAACAACATCCTTATTACGCGGGCGCACGATTGCTGATGCCGCTAAATCTTTAACCGGTTCAAAAAATGTTTCTTTATCATTTGCACCGACAACCAACAATGATCGTTTAGCCGGTTTTTCAGGCGAAGGTAAATCAATGACATCGCGAATGTTGGATGGAACATTTCCTCCATATCGCCACCTGTTGCCACAAGATGTAACGACGACAGCCATCATTGAAGTTGCGCCATTCTTAGACTCGGTCCGCCGCGTAGCGCTAGTAACTGATAAAACTGTTCCATTGCGCCTTGAATTCGCTAACAATACAGTCTCTCTCGAGGCTGGCGCGGGAGAGGAAGCACAAGCCACCGAAGCAATTGAAATTTTATTAAACGGTGAACCAATCTCGATCGCCTTCAATCCCGTCTTCTTGGCAGATGGCTTACAAGCGGTCGGCACATCATTTGTGCAGATTTCATTTACTGGCTCAAATAAACCAGCAATCCTCACCGGCAAATCAGATCGTGATGGCAAAGTTATTGAAAACTATCGCTACCTATTAATGCCAATGCGTTACGCCTCATAAAGAGTAATTTGTGCGCGTTACCAAATTAGCGCTGACTAATTTCCGTTCTTATAAAAACCTTGAGCTCGAATTCGAGGCGGGCCCAACCACCTTCGTTGGTAATAACGGATCAGGTAAAACAAATATCGCAGAAAGTTTAATTTATCTCGCCTACCTTTCTTCACACCGCGTTTCCCAAAACCTGCCACTTTTAAATCTAGGAACAGATCAAGCAATCATCCGTGCTGAGATTGAACGCGATAACCGAATCCTGCAAGTTGATCTGGAAATCAACGCCACTAAAGCAAATCGTGCGCGGCTAAATCAAAACCCTACAAAATCACAACGCGAGATATTAGGCGCCCTTCAAGTAATCTATTTCTCGCCCGAAGACCTTGATTTGGTCCGTGGCGAACCAACCCATCGCCGTGATTTCTTAGATAAATTATTAATAACCCGAGCACCGCGTTTAGTTGGTGTTATCTTTGATTACGAACGCGTTGTTAAACAACGCAACACCTTATTAAAAACCCGCGCACCTGAAAACGCTTTAGCGCCCTGGACGGAACAATTAATAAATCTGGGTGCCCAATTAAGCGCCGAACGTGTTGCTTTAGTGGCAGCACTAAATCCATATGTCGCGGCAAACTACGCGAATTTAAATGAAGTAAAACCGGCCTCTATTTCCTATAAATCCAGCACTGATAATTTAACTGATAACGCTGCAGAAAACACACAATTATTAACCACCCGGCAACTCGAGGTAGCTCGCCAAGAGATCGAACGCGGTGCATCTTTAATTGGCCCACACAGAGATGATTTACACTTACACCTAGGTGACTTTCCCGCAAAAGGTTATGCCAGCCACGGCGAATCTTGGTCTATGGCTATTTCGCTACGTATCGGCTCTTACAATTTACTTAAATCAGAGGGCGCTGAACCAATTTTAATTCTCGATGATATTTTCGCGGAATTAGATACTGCTCGCCGCCAACAATTAACTTCGGTGACCCGGATGGCCGAACAAACATTTATTACAGCAGCCGTTGAAAGTGACTTGCCGGCCGAGCTATTATCTAAAAAATATTATGTAACACCCGGTGTCGTATCAAAGGAAAGGTTGAGTGATGGCTAAACGCGATCTTGCACTTGATTTATTCCGTAGCTACAAAACTGGATTTATAAAAAAACCAAAACCGGTTCAAGAACGTACCAACACACCTGGAGATCCAACGCATATCAATGATGTTATTACAGATTTAATTAACCAACGTGATTGGCATTTAGGAATTGCTGAAGGAACACTCTTCTCATCTTGGAAAGAAATCGTTGGCGCAGATATCGCATCTCACACAACACCACTTTCATTACTGGAAGGCGCACTCTTAATTAAATGCTCATCTACCGCTTGGGCCACACAATTAAGCGCGGTCGGACAAGATTTACTAAACACCATTCAAAGCTCAGCCCCCGGCGCTGGCGTTGCCTCTCTCTCTTTCATCGGCCCACAAGCCCCATCTTGGAAGCGCGGCCTTCGAACAATTAAGAACGAGCGCGGCCCCCGTGATACTTACGGCTAGAGCCCATCAAGTAGCCCTTACCCACTAGGAACCCTTACCCACGCTCGGAAAATGGCGCATTTCCCATACCTATGGCTTTTTATGGCTAGCGGGCTTTCCATTTACCGATAGGATTACAACGTTAAATGAAGGAATTCCCCTTCTAGGCACGTTTTAAGCCCAGAACCAGATTTTAAAAGGAGCTTTAAGTGACGAAAAAGACCGGCGGATATGACGCCAGTTCGATCACAGTCCTTGAAGGTTTAGACGCTGTCCGCAAACGCCCCGGAATGTATATCGGTTCCACCGGCGAACGCGGCCTACACCACCTAGTTTATGAAGTCGTCGATAACTCAGTTGATGAAGCGCTTGCTGGATACTGCGATGAAATAAATATAACTTTGATGGAAGACGGTTCTTTGCAGTGCATCGATAACGGCCGCGGTATTCCAGTTGATATGCACCCAGTTGAAAAAAAGCCAGCGCTTGAAGTCGTACTTACAGTTTTACACGCCGGTGGAAAATTTGGTGACGGTGGATACTCAGTCTCTGGTGGATTGCACGGTGTTGGTATTTCGGTAGTTAACGCCCTATCAACTGACTTATCTGTTGAAGTACAACGCGATGGTTTCTTCTGGACTCAAGAATATAAATTAGGTGTGCCGACTGCGCCAGTTAAACAAGGTGGCGTTTCCGAAAAATCTGGTACAACTGTCCGCTTTTGGCCATCTGAAGAAATCTTCGAAACCACAGATTTTTCATTCGAAGTTCTATCAACCCGTTTCCGAGAAATGGCATTTCTTAATAAAGGTCTGCGCTTAACCCTGACCGATCTTCGCCCCGGACATGTTGACGAAAAAGGCGAGCCGCTAAAAGTTAACTATAAGTATGACGGTGGAATCTCTGATTTCGTAAAACACTTGAATTCAACTCGCGGGGAAACACACAAATCAATTATATTTTTTGAAGGCGAAGATAAAAAAGCCAAACTCTCCCTCGAGGTTGCTATGCAATGGAATGCTGGTTTCTCTGAATCTGTTTATACATTCGCCAACACAATTCACACCCATGAAGGCGGCACCCACGAAGAAGGTTTCCGCACCGCACTTACTACCGTTGTAAATAAATTTGGTGAAGAAGCAGGCTTTATCCGCAAGAAAGAAGATCGTTTAACCGGCGACGATGTCCGCGAAGGTTTAACCGCCATTGTTTCTATAAAAATGGCTGATCCACAATTTGAAGGTCAGACTAAAACTAAACTTGGCAACACTGAAGCGAAGTCATTTACTCAGAAAGCAGTAAATGAATTCTTAACCCAATGGTTTGAAAAAAATCCACAAGAAGGCAAAGAGATTGTTCGCAAAAGCATTGATGCCGCAGCCGCGCGAGTTGCAGCACGAAAAGCACGCGATTTATCACGTAACCGCAAAGGTTTACTAGAAGGCCGCGGCATGCCCGGCAAGTTGGCTGATTGCCAATGGACCGACCCAGCAAAGTGCGAGCTCTACATTGTCGAAGGTGATTCTGCTGGCGGTTCAACTAAAGGTGGACGTGATTCACGCAATCAAGCAGTGTTGCCGATCCGCGGAAAAATTCTTAACGTTGAAAAAGCACGCATTGACCGAGTCCTTCAAAACAATGAAGTACAAGCTTTAATTACCGCACTTGGCACAGGTGTTCATGAAGATTTCGATATTAAAAAACTGCGCTATCACAAAATT